>CALCMV010000146.1 GCA_937967535.1 uncultured Saprospiraceae bacterium | reverse complement strand
GGAAGGCACGGACAAGAATGTCCGTGTTACGTAAAACTCAAATATGCGTAAATTACTTGAAGTCAACAATCTCAAAACCTATTTTACGACAGGAGAAGGCACGACCAAAGCCGTAGATGATGTCACTTTTGAATTGAATCGAGGCGAAACGGTAGGTATCGTGGGCGAATCGGGTTCGGGTAAATCCGTGACCTCGCTTTCTGCGATGCGCCTGATTCCGAATCCGCCGGGAAAAATCGTTGGTGGTGAGATTTTATATTATGAAAAAGGAAAAGATGCAGCAGTGGATTTGGTGCAGGTATCGGAGCGCGAAATGCGGCATTATCGCGGCAATGAATTGGCGATGATTTTTCAAGAACCAATGACTTCGCTCAATCCGGTATTTACTTGTGGCAATCAGGTGACAGAGGCGATTCGGCTGCATCAAAAAGTCTCTAAAGAGGAAGCGAAGCAGCAGACATTGGAATTGTTTGGAAAGGTGCAATTGCCCGACCCGGCGCGTGTATTTGGGGCATATCCACACCAACTCTCCGGCGGACAAAAACAACGGGTGATGATTGCGATGGCATTATCATGTAATCCAGATATTTTGATTGCAGATGAACCGACCACTGCACTTGATGTGACGGTGCAAAAGACGATTCTGGAGTTGATGAATGACCTGCGCCGCGAGATTGATGCGTCCATTATTTTTATTACACATGATTTGGGGGTTATTGCAGAAATTGCTGACCGCGTGATTGTTATGTATAAAGGAAAAATTGTAGAGCAAGGAAATGTGTATGATATTTTTTCCAATCCACAACATCCTTATACGAAAGGTTTGTTGGCTTGTCGTCCACCCTTAGATTATCGGATGCACAAGCTGCCGGTGGTCAGTGATTTTATGGATGTAGAGATAGGAAAAGACGGCGAAAGAATCATTACAGAGAAGGAAAGTTCGATGCAAAAAGTCATTGAAGCGGCGAAGGTAAAACCCGAAGAACTCAAAGCCCGACATGATGAAATGTACGCCAAAGCACCACTTCTAACGGTGCGTAATTTGCAGACTTGGTTTCCGTCTAAAACGAACTTTTTTGGCAAAGCTATTGACTTTGTAAAGGCGGTGGACGATGTAAGTTTTGATGTTTATCCGGGCGAAACACTGGGTTTGGTCGGTGAATCGGGTTGTGGTAAAACGACACTCGGACGTACACTCCTACGCTTGCAAAAAGCGCGTGGTGGCGAGGTCATTTTTGATGGCAATAACATCCTCGAAATGCCGAAAAAAGACCTTAAAGAACTGCGAAAAGATATGCAAATTATCTTCCAAGACCCCTATTCTTCGCTCAATCCGCGCATGACAATCGGCAATGCGATTATGGAGCCAATGAAGGTACATGGCGTACTCGAAAATGATGATGCCCGTCGCGCTCGCGTAGAGGAATTGTTGGAAACGGTGAGTCTCGAAGCACGTCATTTTACACGTTATCCGCATGAGTTTTCGGGTGGGCAAAGACAGCGTATTTGTATTGCGCGTGCGCTTGCCTTGAATCCGAAATTCATTGTATGTGATGAATCGGTGTCGGCATTGGATGTATCGGTACAGGCGCAGGTGTTGAATTTGTTGATTGATTTGCGGAAAAAGTTTGATTTTACTTATATTTTTATTTCGCACGATTTGTCGGTGGTAAAGTTTATGAGTGACCGTATGATTGTGATGAATCAAGGCAAAATCGAAGAACTGGGATTCGCCGACGAGATTTACGCGAATCCGAAAACACCTTATACACAAAAGCTAATTTCGGCAATTCCAAAAGGTAGAATTGAAGATATTGCGGCGCGAATGACAGTGGCTTCCTAATACTGGAATGTTGAACAAAATGGAGATTAGGTAATTGGGCTAGTCTGCGTTTTTCGCCTCATTAGTAAAAAAATAATTCCAAAATTTTGATTAAGTAACGAGCAAATAATAATAAATTCTGCATTTCGACGAGAAAAATAAGGACAAAAGAAACCGTCCAAATGCGGGAGTTATTTACTCGTTACTAAACCTAATTCTGCCTTAACCTAACTTGTTTATTTCTTTTCTCCTAGAAATTTTAAATGCTAAAAATAAGTAATTTACAAACAGGTTTTCAACACAAAAAATCGCCCATCATTCTACTCGAATCTATCAATTTTCAAGTCAAAAAAGGTGAACTGTGCATTATTCTCGGTAGAAACGGAACAGGTAAAACAACACTTTTGCGGACGATTGCAGGCTTACATACTGCTTTGAATGGAAATGTAGAAATCGACTCAAAAAAATCCGAAAAACAAGCTTCAAAAAAAATGGCAGTGGTGACTACTGAAAGATTTCGTTTAAGTTATTTTCACGTAAAAGATGTAGTGGCTTTAGGGCGTTATCCGCACACCAATTATTTTGGAAATCTGAAAGAAAAGGACAAAAAAACTATCCAAAATGCCATCGAACTCACCAATATTAAACACTTGATTCACAAACCATTAGCCCAACTAAGTGACGGCGAATATCAAAAGGTAATGATTGCCCGCGCACTTGCTCAAGATACTCCTCTTTTACTGCTCGATGAGCCTACGGCACATCTTGATTTGGTGAACCGCATTGCTATTTTTCAATTATTAAAAAAACTAAGCAAAGAAAATGGAAAAGCGGTTTTATGCACCACACACGAAGTCGAATTAGCGCTCCAAATTGCCGATAAAATCGTCTTACTCACAGGCGAAAAACAAGCTCATATCGGCACTGCCAAACAACTCGTCGAACAAGGACATATCGAAAATGCCTACGCTGCGGAAGGCGTATTTTTTGATTCAAAATCAGGACGATTCGGGATGGTAAAATGAATAAGTTGATAGTTGTTAGTTCATAGTTCATAGTTGCCAGTTCATAGTATTTTGCAATCAATGTTAGGAAAATTTAGATGATAATATATTAATAGTTCGTATATTTATAATTTTAACTTATTGAAATAGTAAAAAATTGTATGAACTATTAAATCTCAGATAAATTACTATTTTTACATTTCAAACATGCTCTTACAATCAGACTATAACACACATGAAATACACATTATTTTTTATTATTATAATTTTGCTAAATTCCTGCGTTCCCACCAATCAAACGGATAAAATGCCTATGCCGGAAGATAAAAAAATGACGGACTTCGCGCTTGTGATACATGGTGGCGCAGGTACGATTTTAAAGAAAAATATGACGCCCGAACTCGAAAAACAATATCATGCGAAATTGCGCGAGGCACTCTTAGCGGGATATAATGTGCTGCAATCGGGCGGTAGCAGTATGGATGCAGTGGAAGCGGCGATTATGCCTTTGGAAGATTCACCTTTGTTTAATGCCGGGAAAGGGGCGGTCTTTACGAATGAGGGGCATAATGAAATGGATGCTTCCTTCATGGATGGCGCGACACAAAATGCAGGGGCAGTCGGCGGTGTGCGACAGGTCAAAAATCCAATACAAGCAGCAAGAGCAGTTTTGGAAAAATCGAGACATGTGATGCTCACAGGTGCGGGTGCGGATGCTTTCGCAAGCGAGCAAGGGATTGAATTGGTTGATACGAGCTATTTTTATACGGAAAGACGTTGGAAATCTCTGCAAAATGCCAAGCAAAAAGAAGGCGGTAATTCGCTGATACTTTCGGAAGATGATAATTACAAATACGGCACAGTCGGC
>CALCMV010000145.1 GCA_937967535.1 uncultured Saprospiraceae bacterium | reverse complement strand
TATCAAACAGGCATAGAAGTAACTAACGAAGAAATCAAAGAACTTAGTAAATTTATTCAACGAAATCCAGAATTGCCCAAATGGGATATTCTGATTCAATACGACTCAGGTGGGTAGCTTATTTTTTTCGCCTTCCCTAATAACCAATCACTAACCCCAATTTAAAGGAACGCGAAAAAAATCTGTGTTCTATTTCGTCTTTTCTAAAAATGTGGTAGAACGATTAATGAAAATAAATCATTAATCGTTCTACGCTTATCATGTTAATCCAATTTGATAAACCTCGTAGCAGTTGACCGCCAATTTGAACCTTCAATGACAAGGACATATTGAGCCGCCGTAAGTCGCGTTGGGTCTACCGTAATCAAATTAGAGCCTAAGAATACCGTAATCGGCACTTCCATCATCGTTCTGCCAAGCATATCGCGGACGACTACTTTGGCATCTTCATGGTCAAAATTACTATTGAACTGAATATTGATTAATTGATTGACAGTCGGGTTCGGGAAAACATCTGAAATAGACACGCCCCCCGCGCAATCTGCCTGAATCGTAAAGATGTCAGAATATTCTACCTGACCATCAAAATCTACAATTCTCAATCGGTAATAATTCGTCAATGTCAATTGTGCGTCTGTATAGCTGTAATCTATGGCAATACCTTCGCCGCCTAGTGCATCCATACGCTCTATTGTGCTAAATACCAAGCCATCATAACTGCGTTGGATGTCAAAATGACTAACATTAATCTCCGAAGCGGTACCCCAACTCAAAATGGCTTCGCAATCTTCCTCCGTACCTTTGAAGTATTCCAATTCGACAGGTAATGCACTTGGCGTATCATCTTCGTCTACAATACTACCACCTTCACAATCCGGTGTAATTGTAATATCGTAAGTAATTCGACCAAACCTGACAGAGAACTCTGTACCCGCCGGTGTAGACACGTTTATCGGACCGTCAGATACCGGATTCTGGTCTTCGACATCACGGAATCTCAACTTCCAAATACCACCGCCCGAAGCCTCTGTAGGTACAGAAGCCACAGGTAATAAGAATTGGAATCCGGCATCGTTGCCATTACAAGTGCCTGTCGGTGCAGCAAAGACGGAGAATACAGTACCCGCAGGGTCGGTTACTTCAACTTCTACATCACGCTCGCAGGAATTACCTTCCGGACGGAAGAAGAAGTCAAGAATAACTGTATTGACCACTGTATTAGGCGGCACACCCGGGTCGAAGATAAGGATACTATCGCTATCGGCGAAATCTGCATTGTCAAATCCCGCACCTACAAAAACATCTTTATCTGTAAAAAATGCAACATCATCCATAAAATCCGTTGGAGTAACTATGATGGTTTGCTGACAAGTAACCGAATTGCCCGCAGGGTCGGTTACTGTCCAAGTTATAACAGTTGTACCTACCGGATAAATGTCCGAAGCATTTGCTGTACCGTTATAATTGTTGACAATCGTTGTATTTTCCTGACAATCAATAAAATCAATTCCAAATTGAGGCGTAGGAATGATAACCGGACCTTCGCACTGTCCGGGAGGACCGGCAACAGTAAGGTCTTCAGGACAATTCAAAATTGTAGGCGATTCATTATCCGTCACTGTAACATCGAATAAGCAAATATTCGTATTGCCATTGGCATCTTCAGCGATATAGGTTACGGTAGTAGTACCGAATGGGAAAATATCGCCCGAATTGTGTGTATTGCTTATAATTTCTGCACCACAATTGTCCAATACGCCTATATCCCAAGCAACGACTGCATTGCAATCACTGTCAAATGGAACGCTAATATCGCCCGGACAATTCAGTACAGGGTCTTCTCTGTCTTCTACTGTAATATCAAAACTACATGTCAATTCTAAGCCTTCGCTATTGACCGTTGTGTAGGTTACGGTAGTCGTACCAATAGGGAAGAAATCGCCCGGACTGTGTGTATTCGCCGTAATTTCTGCACCACAATTATCAACCGGAATAGGTGATGCCCAGTTGACGCTGGCACCACATTCGCCATCGTCATTTGATACCACAATATCTGCCGGACAAGTAAGCATTGGGTCTTCGGTATCTTCTACTGTTACCGTAAACTCACAGCTAGTAATATTGCCTGCCGCATCTATGGCTTCATATAATACATTGGTAGTACCTATCGGGAATAATGACCCCGGACTAGGTTTGCTTTCTACGCTCAATACACCACAGTTGTCAGTGAAAGTTGGTGGTTCCCAACTCACAATGGCACTACATGCCCCAGGGTCGTTTGGCACAACGATGTCGTCAGGACAACCTGTAACCATTGGAGGTTCTCTGTCTTCTACGCTAATGTCGAAGTGACATTCAGTTATATTGCCTTCGGCATCTGTCACAGTGTAGGTGACGGTTGTTGTTCCAAGTTCGAATACATCTCCCGGTGAGGCAGTGGAACTGATTGATGCACCCGGACAGTTATCTCCGAATGTTGGTTCATCCCAAGTTACTGTGGCTTCACAAACGCCTATATCCGTACCCGACATGATGTTGTCAGGGCAAGCAATCGTTGGTACTTCTGTATCCCTTACTGTAATGTCAAAACTACATGAAATTTCAGTACCATCTGCGGCTGCGGCAGTATACGTCACCGTAGTCGTACCAATCGGGAAGAAATCGCCGGGTGTATGGCTATTGCTTGTAAGCTCTGCCCCACAATTGTCAAATGGTATTGGTTCAGTCCAATTGACTGTTGCACCACATTGACCTGCATCATTGGAGACGGTAATATCCGCAGGGCAGTCCATGATAGGCGGTTCATTGTCCAATACCGTTACGGTAAAGAAACATGCGTTGCCATTGCCCGCATCATCCAAAATACCATAGACTACAAGTGTTGTACCTATGGGGAATAGTGCGCCCGGTGTATGTGTATTTCCTACGATTAGAGCCGAACAATTGTCGGCAACAAGTGGATTATTCCAACTAACACTTGCATTACACTCGCCGGGATCTGCCATAACAACAATATTATCAGGGCAACTCACCACTCTGGGTATTTCAATGTCATTGACTGTGACCGTAAAGCTACATTCGCTTACATTTCCTTGATTGTCTGTGAGTGTATAGGTCACAATAGTATTACCAACGGGGAAGAAATCGCCGGGTTGGTGTGAAATACTGATATCCGCCACTTCGCAATTATCGTCGAATGAAGGTAAAGACCAGTTAACCACTCTACCACATTGTCCCGAATCATTGGTAGCAATAATATCGAGGGGACAAGTAACCGTAGGTGGTTCGTTGTCAATGACCGTAATATCAAAACTACATGATACTTGTGCGCCTGTAATATCCGTAGCGGTATAGCTCACTGTCGTTGTACCGATAGGGAAGAACGCACCGGGACTGTGGCTACTGCTTGTAATCTCTGCACCACAATTGTCAAAGGGGATAGGTACATTCCAATTGACGGCAGCACCACAACTTCCCGGGTCGGAAATAGCTGTAATATTTGCCGGACATTCCATAGTCGGTGCTTCGTCATCTACTACGGTGACGTTGAACAGACAGGTCGTACCATTGCCGGAGCCATCTAAAATACCGTACAATACAGTTGTAGTACCCAATGGGAATAGTGCGCCCGGTGTATGCGTACTACCTGCGATGATAGAAGAACAGTTGTCTACCGTAGTAGGCGGTTCCCAAGTGACTACGGCACTACAGGTACCCGGGTCGGTAGATACCATAATATCCATTGGACATTCAATTACTTGAGGAACTTCATTGTCTTCTACCGTAACATTGAAACTGCACTCAATGATATTGCCCTGTGCATCAGAAACTAGATATTCTACGGTAGTAACTCCTACGAGGAATATATCACCGGGTTGGTGCGTACTGCTGACATCTTCTATACCGCAATTATCACTGACGTTAGGAATTGCCCAATTTACGGCAGCAAAACACTGTCCCGGAGTATTATCAACCGTTATATCCGAGGGGCAGTCTATGGTCGGTACTTCTGTATCAATGACTGTAATATCAAAACTACAGGTAGCTATATTGCCGCCCGGGTCGGTTACTGTATAGGTGACGGTCGTTGTTCCTACCGGAAATATATCACCTGATTCGTGTGTACTGCTTAGTGTTGCTTCGGTAGCACAGTTGTCTATCACTATGGGCGGATTCCAGACTACAGCGGCATCGCAAGCACCTTCTTCTGCAAAGATATTGATGATATTATCCTGACAAATAACATCTATTATCGGCTGTACATCTGATACGATTACGTCGAAAACACATTCAAAAACATTTCCCGAAATATCAATAGCAGTATAAATTACTGTAGTTGTACCAACGGGGAATATATCGCCGGGTTGGTGCGTACTGCTCACATCTTCTATACCACAATTTGCATTGGGTACAGGTGGCTCCCAAAGCCCCACTGCTTCGCATGCACCCGGGAATGGCAGAACGCTAACATTTCCGGGACAATCCCATACTTCAACGTCTCCATCGCTGATAACGGTTATATCGAAACTACATTCAAATATATTTCCACCCGTATCTTCACCTGTGTATATAACAGTGGTTGTTCCCGCAGGGAAATTATCTCCCGGGTCATGGTTACTGTTAAGCGTTGCCAAATTGCAACCATTCGTCAGTGTGGGTATTTCCCATGAAACGGCTGTGAGACAGGAATTTGCGTCGGCATCCACTGTAATGTCAAACGGACATGTGAGTGTTGGAACTTCATCATAAATCACAGTCACATCAAAACTACAAGTATTAGTATTACCGCTTCCATCTGTAACTACATAACTTACTGTGGTTGTACCAATCTGGAATGAATCGCCCGGATTGTGAGAGCTGATAATAGAGACAACATCACAATTTTCATCGGCTGTGGGTGGTTCCCAAGTTGCTATTGCATCGCATTGCCCGTTATTGATCTGTGCTACTAAGTCAATATCTGCAGGACAATCCAGAATAATGGGTACACCGTTGTTGACGACTATTATATCAAAACTACATTCAAATACATTGCCGCCTGTATCTGCACCTGTGTAAGTGACAGTAGTTGTACCTGTCGGGAATACATCGCCGGATTCAAAATTGCTGACGAGGGTACTCAGTTCGCAACCATTATCTAAAATCGGTTCTGTCCATGTAGCGGTAGTTGTACAAGTGCCTGCATTGGTATTGAGCATAATATCATTGGGACAAACCAAGTCAGGTGTTGTACTGTAAACGATGGTAATATCAAAATCGCATTGGAAGACATTGCCCGAATCGTCAACGGCAGTATATACAACGGTAGTTGTACCGACAGGGAATATATCGCCGGGTTCGTGTGTACTACCTGTGATAGTGACACCACATGCTTCATCAGGTACAGGCGGTTGCCAAGTAACGGATGCCTGACATTGTCCGGGTATCAAAGGTATCGTAATATCATTCGGGCAGTCGAATACAGAAGTTTCGTTGTCGTTGAGTACGGTTATATCGAAACTACATTCAAAAGTACCACCACTCGCGTCCGTGCCTATGTAAGTCACTGTGCTTACTCCTGCTTGGAAGTTGTCACCGGGATTAAAATCACTTGTTAGCGTGGTCAACTCACAGTCGTTGCTCAAGGTCGGCGGTGTCCATGTAACGCTGGTTGTACATCCCCCTGAACTTGCATTGACGGTAATGTCCAAAGGACAAACCAGAGTTGTAGTTGCACTATTGGTCACAGTTACTTCGAAGCTGCATGTTGATTCATCACCATTTGTATTGGCAGCAGTGTATGTTACTGTAGTCACTCCAATAGGGAATATATCGCCGGGCTGATGGCTGCTACTTGTGATGATAGCATCGCAGTCTTCATCTACTGTGGGTGCTATCCATGTAACACTGGCATCACAATCTCCCGATGCTGCACTTACTTCGATATTATCCGGGCAATCTAAAATAATAGGTGGTCCGTTGCTATTTACAGTAATATTGAAATCACAGGTAAATATATTACCTCCAATGTCTTCTCCTGTGTATGTTACCACAGTCGTTCCAACCGGAAATACATCGCCGGGCTGAAAATCGCCTTCTAGTGTTTCCAATCCGCAAGTACTACTAAATATTGGTATTGACCAAGTGACCGAGGCTGTACAAGTACCTAGTACTGCATCTACCACAATGTCTTCAGGACAAAATAATTCAGGTGTTTCAGCGTATGTTACGGTAACATCAAAACTACATTCGACAATATTGCCTGCATCGTCGGTAGCTGTGTAGGTTATGGTTGTTGTACCTATCTGGAATATATCGCCGGGTTCGTGCGTACTGCCTGTTATGGTAATACCACAATTCGGGTCAGGTATGGGCGGTTCCCATGTTACGGCAGTTTCGCATTGTCCCGAAGGAACACCTATCGTAATATCATCTGGACAAACTAAAGGGGAAGCCTGACTGTCACCGATAACAGTGATATTGAAACTACATTCGAATTCATTTCCACCGAAATCTTCCGCAGTATAGGTAACGGTAGTTGTGCCTATTGGTAAGGCATCACCGGGTTCAAAATCGCCCATTACTGTGGATAGTTCACAGTCATTGCTCAATGTTGGTATTTCCCAATTAACGGAGGCTGTACATGCCCCCGGTGCTACATTGACCGTAATATCGTTTGGACATACCAAGTCTGGTGTCACATCGTAGGCTACGTTTACATCAAAGGTACAGATGAGTTCATTGCCCTCCGAATCCATTGCAGTATAGGTCACAGTGGTGGTACCTGCTAGAAATGTATCGCCGGGTTCGTGGCTGTTACTGGTGATAGCTGCATCGCAATTTTCGTCTATCGTAGGTGGTACCCAAGTGGCAATGGCATCACATTCACCGGGAGCAACAGTTATATTGATGTCATTCGGACAATTCAAAATTAAGACATTTCCGTCTCCATTTACAGTTACATCAAAACTGCATGTAAATTCATTTCCACCACCATCTATACCAATGTACATTACAGTAGTTGTACCAAGCGGGAATACATCACCGGGTTCGAAATTGCCTTCTAAACTAGCCAAGCCGCAGGTACTACTAAATAGTGGCGGTGCCCAAGTGACGGGTGCCGAACAAGTACCCTGAATGGCATTTACTGTAATATCACTCGGACAATTCAAAGTTGGTTGTTCGCTGTACGTTATGGTAATATCAAAAGTACATTCAAAGGTATTTCCATTACTGTCAATAGCAGTATAAGTAACTGTCGTTGTACCTATCTGGAATATATCGCCGGGTTGGTGCGTACTGCCTGTGACAATAATACCGCAGTTGGGGTCGGGCATAGGCGGTGTCCAAGTCACTGAAGTGGCGCATTGTCCGGGCGTAACACTTTGAGTAATATCATCGGGACAAACTAAAGAAGATGCTCCAACATCACCATTAACTGTTACTTCAAAGCTACATTCAAATTCATTTCCGCCGAAATCGCTCGCAATATAGGTAACGGTAGTTGTGCCTATTGGTAGGGCATCACCGGGTTCAAAATTGCCTGTTACTATGGATAGTTCGCAGTCATTGCTCAATGTGGGTATTTCCCAATTAGCTACTGCTGTACATGCTCCCGATACTGCATCAACTGTAATATTATTTGGACAGACCAAAACAGGCACTATGTCATAAGCTATATTTACATCAAAAATACATTCTAGTTGATTGCCGCTTGGGTCGGTGGCAATGTAGGTAACGGTGGTTGTACCTGCGGGGAATATATCGCTGGGTTCGTGGCTGCTGCTTGTAATGACAAAACCGCAATTTTCATCTACGGTAGGTGGTATCCAAGTAGCCGGGGCATCACATTCGCCGGGAGCCGCGACCAAACTAATATCGGCAGGGCAGTTCAAGAATACTGGATTTCCACCACCGGTTACAGTTACCTCAAAACTACATTCAAATACATTTCCACCGACATCTAAGCCTATATAGGTAACGGTTGTTGTACCAATTGAGAAATTATCGCCTGGTT
Organism: uncultured Saprospiraceae bacterium; assembly: GCA_937967535.1. Taxonomy (GTDB): domain Bacteria; phylum Bacteroidota; class Bacteroidia; order Chitinophagales; family Saprospiraceae; genus JAHDEO01. Next base: position 8,705 of record CALCMV010000145.1, on the reverse strand, counting down.
CAAAATCTCCTTCCAAAGTAGCCAATCCACAAAGACTACTAAATATCGGTGGTGCCCAAGTCACAGGCGAAGAACAAGTACCCGGAAGCGCACCTACCACAATATTCTGCGGACAAATCAAGACCGGTGCATTGTTGCCATATGTTACAGTGATATCAAAGCTACATTCGAGCGCATTTCCATTATCGTCAATGGCGGTGTAGGTAACAGTTGTTGTACCAATCGGAAATAAATCTCCCGGTTCAAAATCGCTACCCACTACGGTGATACCGCAATCGGGGTTGGGCATGGGCGGAGTCCAAGTTACAGAAGATTCGCATTGACCGGGAATGAGACCTACTGTAATATCATTGGGGCAAATGAGAGACCCGGATTGGTCGCCGCCAATTACTGTAACATCAAAAGTACATCCAAAGGTATTGCCACCCGAATCTGTGCCTGTATAAGTCACAGTAGTTGTGCCGATAGGGAAGGCATCTCCTGATTCAAAATCACTTGTGAGCATGGTCAATTGACAACCATTGCTCAAGGTAGGTGGTAGCCACGTGGCGGATGCCGTACATGCTTCCAATGCAGCATTGACCGTAACATTTGAAGGGCAAACTAAAGTCGGGGTCAAATCATACATTACATTAACATCGAAAGTACATGTTGATTCTTCACCACTTATATCTGTGATGACATATGTGACCGTAGTTGTTCCGATAGGGAACATATCTCCCGGCTCATGCGAACTACTTGTGATAACCGCATTACAATTCGGGTCGGGTGTAGGTGGTGTCCATGTAGCAATACCATCACATTGACCTGCTCCTACTTGTACATCAATATCGTCCGGACAATCTAAAATCAAAGGCGGTCCGTTGCTGTTTATCGTAATATTAAAATCACATTCAAAGATATTACCTGCCAAATCGGTAGCGGTATACACAACTGTTGTTATACCAACAGGGAATAAATCTCCGGGTTCATGTGTGCTGGTTAGCGTCAGCAATTCGCAGTTGTTGCTCAAGGTCGGTGGCACCCATGTGAGGGCAGCCACACAAGCACCCGGACTTGCATTGAGTGCGATGCTTTGCGGACAGAATAGAAGTGGGGTTTGGTCATAGACAACGGTAATGTCAAAACTACATGTTGCTTCCTGACCATTTGCGTCAGTGGCGGTGTAGGTAACAGTAGTTGTACCAATGGGGAATATATCTCCCGGCTCATGTGTACTATCTGTAATAATTGCATCACAATTTTCGTCTACCGTAGGTGGTAGCCATGTAACGGCTGCATCACATCCTCCGGGCATAGTGGCTATTGTAATTTCATTGGGGCAATTGACGATAATAGGTGGTCCGTTATTGATAACGGTGACATCGAAAGTACATTCAAATATATTTCCACCTGTATCTGTACCCGTATAGGTAACGGTTGTTGTTCCTGTCGGGAAATCATCACCGGGTTCAAAATCACTTGTCAGCGTGGTCAACTCACAATCGTTGCTCAATGTGGGGGGCAACCAAGTGACCGTAGTAGCTGTACACGAACCTACATCTGCCGTTACCGATATATCATCGGGACAAACCAGAGTCGGGGTAGAATCGTAAGTGACAGTTATATCAAAACTACATTCAAAAATATTTCCTGTTTGGTCTTCGGCGGTGTATGTGACCGTTGTTGTTCCTATAGAAAATACATCACCGGGTTCATGCGTACTACCTGTAATGACTGCTCCACAATCTGCATCCGGTACGGGAGGTGTCCATGTACCAATGGCTTCACATTGACCGGCAATTGTTAACAAATTGAGGTCAGAGGGACATTCCAAAACAGTAGTTTGTGCATCATTGACAACGGTAACATCAAAACTACATTCAAACACAAGTCCTCCTCCGGTCATACCTGTATAAGTCACGGTAGTAGTACCTGCGGGGAAATTATCGCCGGGACTAAAATTGCTCGTTAAATCAGGTAAGTCACAACCATTGCTCAAACTCGGCGGTAGCCAAGTGACTGAGGTTACACAATCTCCTAAAGGAGCATTGACCGAAATATCGTCAGGACACTCTAATGTCGGATTGACGTTGAAATTGACGGTAATATCAAAACTACATTCATTTGTATTGCCACTACCGTCAGTAATGATATAGGTAACGGTTGTTGTTCCCGGAGGAAATATACCACCCGGCTCATGCGAAGCACTCGTAATGACAGCATTGCAATTGGGGTCGGGCATGGGTGGAATCCAATCAACCGTAGTTTCACATTCGCCTGCTCCAAGTGTGAGCGTAATATCCGAAGGACAATTTATAATTAAGGGAACACCTGTATTGATAACGGTAATATCGAAAGCACATTCAAATATATTTTCATTGGAATCCATCCCTATGTAACTGACGGTAGTAGTACCTGTTGGGAAGCTGTCGCCGGGATTAAAATTTCCATTTAATTCAGCTAATGTACAGCCATTACTTAGGCTTGGGGTTACCCAGTTGACGGCAGTAGCCGTACACGAACCGGGGTCTGCATTGACGATAATATCATCAGGACAAACCAAAGTTGGTGTGACATCAAATGTAATGGTGACATCAAAACTACATAGACTCGTATTGCCGCTACCATCAGTCACAACGTATGTAACGGTGGTTGTACCAACAGGAAAATCATCGCCCGGCTCATGCGAAGCACTTGTAATGACAGCATCGCAATTGGGGTCGGGAGTAGGCGGTGTCCAAGTGACTTCGGCGTCGCAGCCTCCGGCAGCGAATGTAATATCGCTTGGGCAGTTGAGAATCAAGGGAACATCTGTATTCGTAACAACGACATCAAAACTACATTCAAATATATTTCCTCCCGTATCTGAACCTACATAAGTAACGGTGCTTGTTCCGGTTGGGAAATCATCGCCGGGTTGGAAATTGCTCGTTAGCGTGGTCAATTCACAGTCATTACTCAAACTTGGCGGTATCCAATTGACGGCAGTAGCGAGGCAGGAACCTATATCTGCATTAACCGCAATATCAGCAGGACAAACCAGCGTTGGCATGACATCATAATTTATCGTTACCTCAAAACTACATTCATTCGTATTGCCACTGCCATCTGTCACTACATAAGTTACCGTTGTAGTACCAATGGGGAATATATCTCCCGGCTCATGTGTACTATCTGTAATGATTGCATCACAAGCTGGGTCCGGTATGGGCGGTACCCATGATACAGCCGCTACACATTCTCCTGCTGCGGTATTCAAGGCAATATCACTGGGGCAATTCAAAATGAGTGGTACACCGGTATTAATCACTGTTATCTGAAAACTACATTGGAAGGTATTTCCTCCCGAATCCGAACCGATGTAGCTAACGGTGGTAGTACCTGTCGGAAAATCATCACCGGGATTAAAATTACTTGTTAGCATGGTCAACTCACAGTCGTTGCTCAATGTTGGCGGGATCCAATTCACAGCAGTGGCGGTACACGAACCCGCATCTGCATTGACCGTAATATTATTAGGACATACTAAAGTCGGGTTAACATCGTATGTGATAGTTATATCAAAACTACATTCATTCGTATTACCATTGTTATCTGTGACTACATAAGTAACGGTCGTAGTACCAATGGGGAAAGCATCCCCCGGATTGTTGGTACTACTCGTAATGACGGCATCACAATTGGGGTCAGCCGTAGGTGGTATCCACGTTACTATGGCATCACATTGACCCGGATCTGTACTCATATTTATGTCATTGGGACAATCCAAAATCAGCGGCAAACCTGTATTGATAACCGTTATATCAAAACTACACATAAAGACATTTCCGGCTCCATCTGTACCTGTGTAAGTAACGGTAGTAGTACCTGTCGGGAAATTATCACCCGGGTCAAAATCGCTATCCAGAGTGGTGAGGAAACAATCGTTGCTCAAAGTCGGTGGTACCCAACTCACAGCAGCGGTACACGAACCTGCATCTGCATTGACCGTAATATTAGCAGGGCAAAGCAAAGTCGGAGTGACATCATATATTACAGTCACCTCAAAACTACATTCAAACATATTTCCTGTTTGGTCTTCAGCAGTGTATATCACTGTTGTTGTTCCGATAGGAAATACATCACCGGGTTCAAAATTGCTACCTGTGAGTACTGCCCCGCACTCTGCATTTGGAACGGGGGGTATCCAGGTAGCAGCGGCATCACATTCGCCCGGAGCAGTGACCAAACTAATATCAGCGGGACATTCCAAAACGATGGTTTGTTCGTCATTGATAACTGTTACCTCAAAACTACATTCAAATACAAGCCCGCCTTCGGTCGTGCCAGTGTAGCTAACGGTGGTTGTACCTGCCGGGAAATTATCTCCCGGGTCAAAATTACTGGTCAAAGTGGTGAGTTCGCAATCATTACTCAAGGTCGGTGGTATCCACGTAGCAGATGCAAAACATTCTCCTACCTCTGCATTGACTGAAATATCAGCAGGACAATCCAGTGTTGGATTAACGCTAAAATTGACTGTGATATCAAAACTACATTCATTTGTATTGCCACTACCGTCAATAATGATATAGGTTACAGTAGTTGTTCCGGCAGGAAATAAATCTCCCGGTTCATGCGAACTACTCGAAATGATAGCATTGCAATTGGGGTCGGGCATGGGTGGTGTCCATATGACTGCTGCCTCGCATGTTCCGGGGGCAGCGTTGAGCGTGATGTCATTCGGACAATTTAAAATTATCGGTACATCCGTATTTGTCACTGTTATATTAAAGCTGCATATAAATATATTTCCGCCCGGATCTGTACCTGCATAAGTAACGGTTGTTGTACCGGTCGGAAAATCGTCGCCGGGCTGGAAATTACTTGTCAAACTAATCAAATCACAATCATTATCCAGTGTCGGCGGTTCCCAAGTGACGGAAGTAGCCATACACGAACCTGCATCTGCATCCACTGCAATATTCGGAGGGCAAACCAAAGTCGGGTCAGCGTCATAATCAACCGTTATATTAAAACTACATTCATTTGAATTACCATTATCATCTGTCACTACATAAGTAACGATTGTAGTACCAATGGGGAAGGTATCTCCCGGCTGATGCGAAACACTGGTAAAAACGCCATTGCAAGTGGGGTCGATTGTGGGCGGTGTCCATGTTGCTACGGCATCGCATTGCCCGGGAGTAGTGGTCAGGTTGATATCATTCGGACAATTTAAAATCAAGGGTACACCTGTATTAATAACCGTAACATCAAAACTACATTCAAATGTATTGCCGCCGGAATCTGTACCTACGTATACAACGGCACTAGTACCTGTCGGGAAATCATCACCGGGTTGGAAATTGCTCGTCAGCGTAGTCAATTCACAACCATCACTCAAACTTGGCGGTACCCAAGTTACGCCGGGGGCAACACATGAGCCTTGGTCGGCATTGACTATAATATCAATAGGGCAGACCAAAGTAGGTCTAAAACCATAATTGACCGTAATATCAAACTGGCAAGTACTTGTATTCCCAAAATCATCTGTACCTGTACAACTTACAGTAGTTGTTCCGATGGGAAAAACATCTCCCGGATTACTCGTACAAATCAGTGCTTGTGCCGGGCATCCGTCTTCCAGTGTGGGAGGTACCCAGTTGACAATAGCATTGCAAGCTCCCTGGTCGGTATTAGTAACAATATCTTCAGGGCAAACGATATTGACAGGACCACTGGGGGCTTCTACAACAAACTGGGCGATACCGGTCAAACCCGTAGCATCCGTTACTTCTACCTGATACATACCGCCTTCGAGGCATTGCAAATCTGCGGCACATATATTAGAAAAACCAACAGCATAAGAACCACCTGCACTCACATCACCTGTGTAGTCATAATAAATAAACTCAATTTCATCCAGACAACTTGGGAAAGTTATCAGGATACCGCCTCTGTTGGTATTATCCTGCGCCGGGCAACCGCCCTGCGATTCCCATGTGTTTGCTCCTACAAAAACAGGACATGCCGATTCGGGAGTAGTATTTGTAAGAATAAAGTCATCGGAATCTAGGGGAATAGTCGCGCCATTGAGTTTACCATTGACAATAATGGCATCTTCTCCGTCAATATCATTCAATAAAATTTGCAAATCACAAACCGGATTGCTGAAAGTCCATGTACGAGTTACATTGGCAGCAGGTCCGGCATTTCCCAACTGCGATACTCCTGTACGTATAGCGAAGAAGCCATCAAGCGTAGAATCATTGATAAGGTTTTCATCAACACAAGCACCTCCATTAGCAATAGGCGGGCTTACAGTAAGAATAGCATCCCCTATCACAAAATTTTGAGCATTAATCGCATCACTAGGGTCAGAACAACTCTGGTCGGGCGAACATTCCTGACCCTGACCGGAACTAGGGCATCCTATATTGTTCAAGCCAGAAAAATCAACACGCGGACTACAAATCACTTCCGAGCCATTGAGCGTCCACTCATAGGTATAAGGAGGCGTTCCGCCTGAAACCGAAATGTCCAAAAAACCATCGGCACCGGCAGGGCAGGAGCAGTCTACATTGGCGTTGCCCTGAATTACAATTTGGGCATTTAGGTTGCCCAGCACCAAAAAGGCAGCCAAGACGGGCAGCCGTTTGTACTTTATTTGTCGCAGTAGGATTGCTATACATAGACCTTTTGCGTACACAGAATAGAAGATTCTCATAATTTTAATTAGGTATATAGGTTAAATATGCCAAGTTAGCCGGACGACTTGAGATGAATGAGAGAAGAGTAAATGATGAAATGAGTAAATGTTGTTGCTCTTCATAAAATGTTGATTCAATTTTACATCTTATATTTTACTCATTCAATCATATAATTCACGTCTCATTTTTTGTCTCATATCTAAGAACATGTTCGAAGGATAACCCATCCAACTTTGACCAAGTCTGATAATCAATATATTATGGTTTTCCTCATAAAACCTTGATTATTAAAACTTAGGTGATAGCTAACACTTTGAAGGTATCTGCCATCTTAGATAAACATGCTCTAAATTGAGACCTGACATTTATTAAGTCTTCCTGAACTTGAGTTTAGTAGTAAAGTCACAAAGTTAGAAAATAGATGTATTTTTTATAAAAATATACGACTATCAATAATAAGAAACTAACTTAATTTACATTCAAATAACAATTAGTTAATAATAACTAGTTAATTATCAAATAAAAGATAAATTATTATGTCTGTTTTCTGCTAATAGATGATGGCAAGGAATACGGAGCATTACACATAAAACGGGAAAGCACGCCCTAAATCATTGTTTGCAAAAGAATCTAATAAGTATTCAGGAAAAATTATTTTTATTTTCTAATGGCTTTTTTCCGTTGTTTTCCCCTAAAAAAATCTTAGATAGCGTTCCCAGTAGTTATCGGAAATGTGCAGATTTTGTAAGAAAAAACAGCGAGAAAATAACCTTATCAAAATTACAAACCTAATTTTATCCAACTACTTATTTATTCTTTATAGTTTTTAATTAGTTGTTGTATAGTTATATTTAATGTTTCATTTATATATGGTATTTAGACTTTGGACAGAGGGAATTAAGGAATTTGGAAATTAGGTAATCCCGATAATTATCGGGACTTTTTTAAAAATTTTACAAAAATAAAATAATTACATGTTTTTTTATGCTTAATGAAAATTAATGAATTGATGATCAATTACTTATGATTTTAAACCTAATTTTCCAGTTACCTAATTCCAGTTTTGTCCAAATCCCAAAAGATATAAAGACATACTAAATATAAATTTCTCTTGCAAAGAAAATACATTTTTTACAAAAAAGTGTTTATTATCCTACTTTTTATGTAAAAAATACCTTTTATAATGCCATTAATTCGCTCAAATTGTAGATAAATCCCTGCCTTGAGTAAATTTCATTTCAAGTATCAATTTTATAAAATATTGATAAAAATGCGCTAAAGAACGTAGCAAAAATAAGTTTACATTCTTAGAGAGATTATTTTGTTTCTTTCACTAAAATATAAACTTATTTTTGCCGCGTTTCTATTGATATTCCTTGCGTTTTTTAGGTTTTAGTATAAATGGATGGAAAATATGGGGTAAGGTGTATAAAAGTTCTTTATGTAAAGGATGTTTATATCAGAATAAACGTTGCGTGTCACTATGATTTTTTTTCTTATAAAACCAAAAAATAAGTGTATAGTTCTAATAACGAGCAAATAATAAACTAGTGTATTGAAAATAATGCTATTGAACCACGAAACGCACTAAAATGTGTTCGCTAATTTTGAATTTTGAATAATAAAAAATAATTTGTTGATTTAGATAGTGTTCGACAAAAATAGGCTAAGTAATTTACGAGAGTCACAAGGTGAATTCTTTAGTCTAAAGTAAGTATTTGGGTACTCAAACACCGATTTTTTATAAAAATATTCGCCTTGCAACTATCTCCCTATTTTACTCGAACACCTCCAAAAATTTAAAAATCAAAAAAATAGGAATACCTCACGTTCACTCGCGTTCTACAAATTTACATTTTACATTTATTACTCTCTTTTCTGTTAATTTTTTTTGAGTGTGTCACAAATCGGTGGTGAAAAATTTTGACAGGCGCGTAGCGTCAGCCCCATTTGTAAAAATGAAATTCCCCGCTTTCCAAAGGCGCGTAGCGTCGGCACTCTTACGCGATGGTGCCGACGCTACGCGCCTTT
>CALCMV010000144.1 GCA_937967535.1 uncultured Saprospiraceae bacterium | reverse complement strand
AAAATTAAATTATAACTTGTATTTATTTAAAAATTAATTATTTACAATAATAAAAATAAATAAACTATTCACGTTCAATTTGTAATTTTTAATTTGGCGAACACATTGTCAAGCTAATAATATATTTAAAATAAAAGTATTAATTTTATATTTTTTGTAAATTATTGATAATCAAAAAAATATATTTCATTTTCTCACTTCAAAATCAGCGAAATCAAAGTAATGAAGTATATCAACAAAAAAACCACCTCTACTGAGACGTAAAGGCGGTAAGTAAAATAAGGAGATAAATAGCTTGTACTCCTTTTAGGCAATGGTTGTTCTAAACATTTAATATTTCTTGGTACTGTCGGATCATTTCATTAGTGGGTAAATAGCCTATTCCGATAGATAAATGTCTGTTCGAACCTTGTTTTTTTTGGAGAAAAGAATGAGTGCGTGAATTTTGAACGAGTGAATTATTTCAATACCTCTAAGGCATTTCGGCATTATCCGCATTGACATTGATTTACTCATTCAATCATTCACAATTCACTCATTCACAACGGACTGTTCTGCAATATTCTTTCGTATTTTTTCGTAAAGCTCCTTCGGTCTGAAAGGCTTTGCGATATAATCATTCATGTCGTAGTCGAGGGCTTCGCGGCGCACCGCCAATTCTGCGGAAGCCGTTAGTGCAACGATGGGTACATCGGCACATTTTCCACCAGACTGACGAATAGCTTTGGTAGCCTCAAAGCCGTTCATCACTGGCATCTGTAAATCCATCAGAATCAGGTCAAATAGCTGGTTTGTTGCTTTTTGAACAGCAATTTTTCCATTCTCTGCAAGTTCAATTGTAACACCCCATTTTTCAAGAAATTGGGTAGCTACTGTCACATTTAGGTCGGTGTCTTCCACCAATAATACACGGAGTCCTTTGAGGTCGGTCTTGGTTGTTGGAGCGGGGAAAGTAGGTTGTATAGTTGTCTGACTTGTTCCAAAAGTAAGTTCAAAGGAGAACGTCGTCCCTTTACCGGGCGTGCTTTTCACCTGAATATCGCTATTTTGGAGTGCCAACAATTTTCGGATAATACTCAAACCAAGCCCCGTACCGCCAAACATGCGGGTCGTGTTCGTTTCGGCTTGTGCAAAGGGTTCAAATATCGTCTCCAGCTTGTCGGCAGGAATACCGATACCCGTATCACTCACTTCAAAAGCCAGTCGGGTAATATCCAAATTTTGTTCTAAAAGATTGATTTTCAGTTGTACCAATCCATCTTTTGTAAATTTGAGCGCATTGCTCACCAGATTGGTCAATATTTGGGTAAGGCGGGTCGGGTCGCCAATAAGCGAGTGCGGTACACCCGCAGATTTCTCAACGACAAAGCGCGTATTATTCTTTTTGGCATTGATGGCAAAGGAATGTTCTATACTTTCGAGCAAGATATCGAAGCCAAAATCCGTTTGTTCAAATTCAATTTTTCCGGCATCTATCTTATTGAGGTCAAGAACATCATTGATTAAAGAAAATAAATTTTCAGAAGAGAATTTGAGGGCTTTCAGATTACTGATTTGTTCCGGTTTTGGCTCATCTTGCATCAATAAATGTGACAGACCAATCACCGCATTCATCGGCGTTCTGATTTCGTGAGACATCGTGGAGAGAAAATCCGATTTCGTTTTTGCTGCTGCCTCTGCCCGTTCCTTTGCTTCAATCAATTCGCGCTGCGTAATCTCGCGTTCATAGGCATAACCAATCAGATTAGAAACCGTTTGGAGGAGATTAATTTCGGATTCGTCCCAATCCTTGTATTTCGTACAAGTATCAAAACCAATAAAACCATAAAATTTATTGCGAACAAATAAAGGAATAATCAGGATAGAGCGCACCCCTTGACTACGAAAAACACCTGCACACACATCAGGCAAAGCACTCAAGTGGCTCGCCACCATACGCTCTCCCAAAGCAATCGTTTCGCAACAAGGAATCGCCTTCAAAATTGCCTGTTCAAAATCTTTGGTATCAATACTCGTTCCATTTGCACACCAGGCAAATTTATTTGCCACACGCTGCGCCTCCACATCCGTTTCAAAAATGTAGATACGCTCCAATTCCGCGTATTCTCCCATTTTACGAAGTGCTTCACGGATTTGCCCGTCAAAATCTTCCAAGAAATTTAGCGAACAAGAAATTTCTACGAGTAGCTGCTGTTGAAGCAAACTTCTTTGGAGTTCATACGTACGATAATCAATACGCTTTTCCAGCGCACAATTTGTATTAGTCAACGCTTTGTTCACCTCATACAATTCCAGCGTTTTGGCTTCAACCAGATATTCCAGTTGCTTTTTAGCCTCTCGCTCTTGTATCAGTGCAAAGTGTACAGAGTTAATATCACTCATCGAATTCACATTTAGAGGTCTGATAGTCATATCAGTATATTTTGATAAACAGATTAGGTTGCTTACCAATGTCCTCTGCCCTACGAGTGTCGGTTTAGCCTTCCGCTACTCGCTGCAAATTCGTTTCAAACTTGTGGGTTTGTTTGATAAATTTTAGCCTTTTATTCAAACAAACAAAAAACGTGTTTCCGAGCATATTGTACGAGAAGAGTTCTCGGATTGTTCGGAAAATTTTAATCTTTTTTCAAAAAAAAATAAAAAAATGTATAGGTGAGAAGCTAAAACAACACTATAAAACACTATATTACAAAGACTTATAAAAAAATATCGAAATGATAAAATTTGAACCCAAGTTGAATATGTAGTCCCCAAAAATCAGAGCGGGGAGAGTTGTCAGACGAATGTTGTTTTATAATGCACCGATATTTGATAAGATCTTCGTTTTCAAAAAAAGAATTCGTCTGACAAAATACCACATAAAAGGAATCAAAAAACTTGGGTTAACCTACGACCTCCTCATTCCAAACAACGCACAATACCAAAACTGCGCTACACCCCGAAAAAGAGAAAAGTTCAAACCCAAACAAATACGAAATACAACTTTTATTTTGTTGAATTTGTACTTGAAAATTGAATTTGAACTTTCATAGTGAGACATACTGGATTCGAACCAGTGACCTCTGCCCTGTCAAGGCAGCGCTCTAAACCAACTGAGCTAATGTCTCTTCAAATGGACTGCAAAGTTAAGGTATTTTTTTTCAATTTCAAGTTTTCGTCATCAAAAATCATCAAACTCCCCCCATAGCCCTGCCGATTCCTATCAATTATCCATAACAACACTCCAAACCAACAAAGACAAACCCATCAAAAAAACCTCATTCTAAACCAACCAAACCCACACAATTTTTTTTATTTTTTTTATGTAAAAAACGCCTTCCATACCTGCTGCAAAAACTTTCGGCAAGAGTAGCATTACAAAACTTTCGGGCAGCAACTTTCATTTCACTCCTAAGCAGTCATTCCAAA
>CALCMV010000143.1 GCA_937967535.1 uncultured Saprospiraceae bacterium | reverse complement strand
ATCAACACCATCACAGATAAAAACGGCAACAAAAAAGCACAAGAATATCGCCTCATCACCAATGGAAAAGAAGGCAATTGGCAAAGCATTCCCGCCAATCAAATCATACCTTTTTCATCCAATGCAAATGCGGAATTACCTTCCATTCAATTCAAAGCACAAGATGCCATTTCAAGTCAGGTAGCCGTACAAGCCGCCAAAACTGAAACCGAACAACAAGGCAGTCGCTTTTGGAAATATTTGATGTGGCTCACTGCGATGGTCGGCTTCTGGGCAACAATGGCGATAAGTATTGCCGACATTACCCGACACAGCAAAACACAAAAAGAACAAGTTGCAGGACAATTTATCGGCTTGCCAACGACGATGATTTTATATTCTTTCGTAGGAATATTCGTGACTTGCGCGGCGGCGACCATTTTTAATGATGTATTGGTATTGGAAGATTCGCCCTGGGACCCGGTTACTTTGATAGGTAAATTGGATAATCCTTGGGTCATTGTATTGGCACAAATTTTTATGATTATCGCCACACTCAGCACCAATATCGCTGCCAATGTCATCGCCCCCGCCAATGCTTTTTCCAATATCAGCCCTAAAAATATTTCCTTTCAAAAAGGCGGAATCATTGCAGCTATTATTGGGATTATTACCTGCCCGTGGTGGTTGATGGACGAAATTTCGGGCTTGTTGATTTTTGTAAGTAGTTTCCTCGGACCTATTTTGGCAATATTAATTGGAGATTACTTTTTTATCAGAAAAAAAGAAATTTCCACAGAAGACCTTTTTCTTCCTGACGGAAAATATACTTACCAAAACGGTTATAATATCAAAGCTTTCATCGCCTTCATCGCAGGGGTAGCGACTGCTTTAATTGGCTATGTTGTACCTTCTTTAGCGGTACTTTATAGTAGTTCGTGGTTTAGTAGTTTTGCGGTGTCTTTGGTGGTGTATTACTTGCTTTCTCGCAACAATAAATAATACTATAACGCTTAAATGTGATGATGCTACAATGTGATAAAGATGACAAACATTGTAACATTATCACATTTGGACATTGTAACATTTGTAAACATTTACTCATTTATTCATCTACTCATTTACTCATTCTCTTTAATTTTTCTACCTTGTAATTTATTTTTGCGCCACTTCTTATTTGGAAGCTGAAATTATTTTTTCGCGCAGCTATAAAGTACACACAATCATACACAACATACTGATATACAAACAACTATGTCAAAAATAAAAGCCGCTATCACGGGCGTACACGCATGGGCTCCCGAATACCGACTAACCAATACCGAACTCGAAACAATGGTCGATACCAACGACGAATGGATAGTTTCGCGCACGGGCATCAAAGAACGTCGCATCTTAAAAGGCGAAGGTTTGGGGACTTCTGATATAGGCGTAGAGGCAGTCAAAGGACTATTGGAAAAGACGGGAACGGATGTAAAAGAAATTGACTTTTTGCTATGCGCGACCACCACACCTGACATGCTCTTTCCGGCTACTGCCAATATTATTTGCGATAAAATAGGTGCAACAAATGCCTTCGGTTTTGACCTCAATGCAGCTTGTTCTGGCTTCATTTATGCTTTGACGACGGCAATGAAATTCATACAATCCGGCACACACAAAAAGGTCGTAGTAGTCGGGGCGGATAAGATGTCTTCGATTGTTGATTACGAAGATAGAGCAACTTGTATCATCTTTGGTGACGGCGGCGGTGCAGTACTCCTCGAACCCGCACAAGATGAAGACGGCATACATGATTCGGAATTGTACAGCGATGGTTCGGGGCGTATATATTTGCATCAAAAAGCCGGTGGTTCGGTGCGTCCGGCTACCGCACAGACGGTAGCAGCAAAGGAACATTACGTATTTCAAGATGGTCGTCCGGTATTCAAAGCGGCGGTAAAAGGCATGTCCGGCGCCATAAAAACAGTGCTAAAAAACAACGATATGACCGTAGCTGATATTGATTGGTTGATTCCACATCAAGCGAATAAACGCATTATCAACTCCGTAGGTAGTGCAATTGACATCAAACCTGAAAAGGTAGTTGTTAATATCGAAAAGTACGGAAATACGACAAGCGGTACGATTCCACTTTGCCTGTGGGAATGGGAAGATAAATTCAAAAAAGGGGATAAAATCGTACTCACTGCATTTGGCGGTGGCTTCACTTGGGGAGCAATTTACTTGACTTGGGCGTATTGACCGGAGATTTTAACACATAGAAATTTAGTGACTTTAATTTACTTTATTTTCACAGATAAACTATTGATTTTTATTTAATTAAACTTAATTAAAAAATTACATTTATTTAGTGAAAATATACTATTCTCCTACTCGTCCAACACTCACATTTGCATAGAATACATGAAATCTGTAATTTAGCTTTCATAATTCTAAAGGAGATTACATTATCTCGACTCACCAACACAAACTATTCTAACAATAATTCCATCATTTTACTGAATGATAATTCTTACATTTCGCTGATTTTGAAATGAGAAAATAAAATCATAAATTTTATTTGATTTTATAATAAATTTATAATTAGCTATTTATGAATTATTGTATAATTTAATTTTTTTTGAAAAAAATAATAATCTAATTATTGAGGAGAAAATCAAGCTAATAAAATATTTAAAATAAAAACATTAGTTTTATATTTTCTTGTAAAAAATTAATAATCAGTGAAATACATTTTATTTATATCACTTGGATTTAATTTTAAATTTTTTGTTGGCTTATTCCTCCGAAGGAGGCTTAAATTTGTCCGGTATAGTTATCGGGAAAACTTAAACTTATTCTTAAACTTAAACTTAAACTTTTACAGGTACTTACATAAGAAATAACAGAGCTTTTACTGTCATTTGTACAACTTTTGACTAAAAAATCAAAAAAATCTTAACGTGTATTAACCTAAATAATTATATTTGAAGATTAAAAAACGCCATTTTACAAACATTAAATCAAATCCACCCTTTTCTAATTTTATTTTTTTAACCGAAAATCAATCTATAAGCGTATGAAACATTTTTTATTGGTCTTTGCAATGCTGCTAGTGGGCTTCACAACAGTCATGGCACAACGCACCGTTACGGGAACAGTCACTGACGAAACGGGCGCAACAGTTCCGTTCGCCAATGTCTTCATTGAAGGCACGACCATAGGAACCACTACCGACATAGACGGCAATTACACCCTACAAATTCCCGCAGATGAGGAAGGCGGAACCATCGTTGTATCCTTCACAGGTTACGAAGATTTCAGGCAAGCCATCGGTTCGGATGCCAGCATCAATGCACTACTCACTACGGGTGTATCGCTCGAAGAAGTCGTCTTGATAGGTTATGCCCCCCAAAAGCGAAAAGACATCACAGGCTCGGTATCTTCCGTATCTGCCGAAGATATTGAGGATGTACCGCTTCCGAGCCTCGAAACGGCTTTGCAAGGAGCAGCCGCAGGTGTCAATGTCAACAAAAACTCCGGCAAGCCCGGCGGCGGTATTGATGTCAATATTCGTGGACGTACCTCCATTTCTGCTTCCAACCAACCACTTTATGTCGTAGATGGAATACCCATCATTTCGGGTGATAATTTTGACTTTTCGCAAGAAGCTATCGGTGGAAGTAACCTCTCTGTTATTGCCGATATCAACCCGGATGACATCGAATCCATCGAAGTACTCAAAGATGCCTCTACTGCCGCCCAATACGGCTCGCGGGCTGCCAACGGCGTGGTACTCATCACCACCAAACGCGGTAGAGCCGGAGAAACTAAAGTAGACCTGAATGCCTCTTACGGAAGTGCTTGGTTGCCAAATGGAATTGATGCGATTACAGGCGACGAGTATCAGGACTATTCAATTGAATTGTGGGGACCACTGCTCGACCAACTCGGTTTGGAACGTTCGTGGGGAGCCATTCAGGATAATTTGCTTGGACCTATCGGAGAGGCGAACACCAATTGGCAGGAAGAAGTATTTCGTGTTGCTCCCATACAAGAATACAGCGTAGGTATTTCCGGTGGTTCAGAAACCACCAAAATTTATGCTTCCTTAGGGTACAAAGATGAGCAGGGCATCATCAAAAGTTCCGGCTTTGAGCGTTTTTCGGGTCGTTTGAATGTCAATCATTTGATTTCCGAAAAATTGAGTTTTGATATGAACATGGGCTACAATCGCACCAATACCGACCAAGTACAAAACGATAACAACATCTTCGGCGTACTAGGTGCTTCTTTGTTGATTCCGCCTGTAGTGCCGATTGTCAGAGACGACGGAAGTTGGGGTTCTGCTTTTGGTATCGAAAATGCTGTGGCTGCTGTAACGGACTACGACAACAATATCATCAGAGGACGTTTTACAGGTAGTGTAGTCGGTACTTGGAATATCACCGACTTTTTGAGCCTCAAATCCTCACTTGGTACAGATTTTATTGATTCGGATGAAAGAATATTTGAGCCGCGCACGCTCCAATCTTCAGCCACCGGACGCCGCGTAGATGCAAGCATCAAAAATGAACGATTTATCAACGAAAACACTTTAATTTTCAATAAATCATTCATCAAAAATAGCGTTCAGTTAGTAGTCGGAGCCAGTTTTCAAGAAGATAGAATCGAAAATACATTTACCGAAACTGTTGACTTCCCGACGGATGATTTTACAGGTCTTTCTTCAGGTGCTACACCTGTTACCACAGCCGGTGGTTTTACCGGAGATAATATACAATCTTATTTCGGTAGTTTTAACTATAATTTTGACAATAGATACTACCTCGCCGGTACTTTCCGTGCCGATGGTTCTTCAAGATTCATCAACAATAAATGGGGTTTCTTCCCAGGTGTATCTGCCGGGTGGAATATTTCGGAAGAAGACTTTCTGAAAAACGGTCCGTTTGACCTGCTCAAAATCCGCGTAGGATGGGGACAAACCGGTAATAATATCTTCGCCAATTTCGCTGCGCGTCAATTGTACGGCGGTGGTGCAAATTATCAAGATATTCCCGGTACCTCACCTGCCCAATTGGGTAATCCTGACTTGAGATGGGAAACCACTACGCAAACTAATGTCGGCTTGGATTTTGATATCGCCAATAGCCGATTCGGAGGTAGTGTTGATTTCTACATCAAAGATACCGAAGATTTATTACTGAACGCACCTATCCCAACCACCTCCGGTTTTACAACAGTCTTGCAGAATGTTGGTGAGATGCGAAATACCGGTGTTGACCTATCGCTCAACTCCACCAATATCAAGAGAGATAATTTCACATGGTCCAGCACATTCACCGTAGGTTATCTCCGAAACGAAGTAATTACACTCGTAGATGGTATTCCTTTTGATGCAGGTTTTTCCAATAGAATTGCAGAAGGACGGCCGCTTGGTAGTTTCTTCGGACACGTTACCAATGGTATTTTCCAAAATCAAGCAGAAATAGATGCACATGCTTCGCAGCCTAATGCCGCTCCCGGTGATTTCCGTTTTGAGGATATTGGCGGTGGTGCAGGAGAAGATAATATCCTTGCTACTGCTGACGACCTTGACCCCGACGGCATGATCAATGATGATGATAGAACATTCATCGGCAAAGCACTCCCTGATTTTCAAGGTGGTTTGAGAAATCAATTCAGTTTCTACGGTGTTGACCTCAATTTCTTCTTCCAATTTGCCACAGGCTTCCAGATTTATAACAACAACCTCGCATTTACCGAAGGTATGAACAGTGTATTCGCGCCTTCGCGCAATGCTTGGGAAAACAGATGGCAACAAGAGGGAGACCAAACGGACATCCCGCGTCTCGTCAGAAATGACCCTAATGGCAACCGCCGCGATTCAGACCGTTTTGTAGAAGATGGTGATTATATCCGTCTCAAAACCCTCACTTTGGGCTACACACTTCCAACGGATGTGACTGAAAATATCGGTGTCCGTAGAGCGAGAGTTTATCTAAGTGGTTTCAACTTGCTGACTTTTACGGGATATTCAGGTTTTGACCCCGAAGTCAATATTTTTGATGGTAGCAATACCGCACTTGGTACCGATTTCTTAACCTTCCCGCAATCACGCCAACTGGTCTTCGGGATTAATATTGGATTCTGATTTTGTGTTTTGCTTTACAATGAAATTCAGTTCAACTGATATTTACAAAACAGCAAGCGAAGAACAAAGCACAAAAAATTAATATAATTTATCTCAAAATTAATTGCGTGAATATTATTTTATAATCAAGCAATTACAAAACAATAATTATGAAAATAAATAATTTTTTAATATTAATTATAATTAGCTCACTTAGTGTATTTTCATGTGCAGATTTGGATGATGTATCTCCCATCAATCAGATTCCAACCGAAGCTGCTATCACTAGTGAAGCCTCTTCCAATGCCGCACTCAATGGCGTGTATAGCGAAATACAAGATGGAGACTTGGTATTTGATGGATGGCTCGCATTGGCGCAATTTTTTACCGACGAAGCCGATGCTACCGGTACATTTCCTACTCGCTTAGAGTTTGGCAATTTAAATGTATTTCCCGCCAATGGTACTATGGGTACTGTTTTTACAGATTTGTATGATGTTATCAATGAAGCAAATAATGTCATTGCACTCGTACCCGGCGTGAGCGAAGATGGTTTTACGGAAGAGGAAAAGAATGACATCGTAGCACAAGCAAGATTTCTTCGCGCACAGTGTTACTTACATTTGGTGACACTTTGGCAGGAAGTACCGCTTGTACTCACACCTACTGTTGATGTGGGTGAGGTCTTGAATGTGGCGGTCAGCTCGCAAGATGAGATTTACAATCAAATCCGGGCAGACCTGAATGATGCGGTGGCAAATCTTATGAATCCTACTTCCACCTTTAGAGCAAGCCAACAGTCTGCAAATGCTTTTTTGGCGCGTGTAGCTTTGTATCAGGAAAATTGGTCAGAGGCACAATCCAAAGCCCAAGAAGTACTCGGTTCAGGCTTTGATTTGACGGGTTTTCCTTATCTCAGCGACCAGATTTATTCGCTTAATTTTACATCAAACGATGGCAATTTATTAGGTTTCTTCTACGGACCCTCTGATTTGGGCGGCAGATACTCTTGCGGTCCCAATCCTGCTTTAATAGCAGCCTTTGAGCCGGGCGATGCCCGATTTGCCGCTACCTTGGATACGAGTTCATTTACAGTAGCTTATGGCTTGAAATACCCAAGTTTTTCGGCTGCCAATGCAGGTGTAGCTACCGACCCGATTTACTTCATTCGCCATGCCGAAATGGTTTTGATTGCTGCCGAAGCTGCTGCCGAACAAGGCGATTTTGCAGCAGCAAGCACCTACTTCAATCAAGTCAGGACTCGTGCCGGACTTCCTGAAATCACGCTAGATGCCGACAATTATGTAGATGCGATTTTGAAAGAGCGTTTTACAGAATTTGCTTTTGAAGGTTCACAACGCCTGATTGATTTGCGTCGTCGTGGCAAAGCACTCGAAGTACTCGGACCACTTGGTTATGATGCTTGCGATGCTGTGTGGCCCCTGCCTCAGCGAGATGTGGATAGAAATGTTAATTTGCAGCAAAATAATTGTTGCAATTGCTAAGGGAACTACCATAATGAGTGAATTTTGAATGAGCGAATGAGTGAATAATTAATGTGATAATGTACAATGCGATAATTCTGAAACATTAGTACATTTTAGCATTATTCATTAGAAAAATTCACTCATTCAATATTCACTCATTTTTTACCAAAATTGTGCAAGACTTCACGATTTAGGTATAATATTCAAGATTATTTTTTGAAAAGGGTTGTTGGAGTGTTTGACAACCCTTTTTTTATGCCATTTCATAGTCATTTTGACAGTATTTATTGTTAATTTAGTTAACGAAAAGTTAATAAGTCAAAATAAAGCCTTATTTTTGACCTCCATAAAAAAACAGGATAGTACAATCCTATTTATAAATGTGTACTAAATTCAGATGAAACTACACAAATCAATACATTTAATTTTTTAATTAAAAATCAATTTAATAACGTATGAAACATCTCTCATTAGTTTTTGCAATGATGTTGGTGTGCATAAGCATGGCTTTTGCACAGCGCAGCATTTCAGGAACCGTAACAGATGAAAGCGGCTCTCCTTTGCCGTTTGCCAATGTATTTGTAGAGGGTACAACTGTAGGTACAACTACGGATATAGATGGTAATTACACACTCAAAGTACCGGAAGGTGCAACGACTATCGTAGTAGCTTACACCGGCTATGGCGATACTAAATTGGCACTTGGTGATTCCAATAGCCTCAACTTCACGATGGCAGAAGGTGAAATCCTTGATGAAGTCATCGTAACTGCCGTAGGGCTGGAAGCCAATAGACGCTCACTCGGTTATTCGGCACAAAATCTGGATTCCGAAGAAATCTTAGGTTCACGCGAAATCAATCTTGTGAACGCACTCAGTTCAAAAGTAGCGGGTGTTACCGTAATTAGTTCTGCGGGTTCGCCGGGGGCTTCTGCCAATATTCGTGTACGTGGTAGTACCTCTATCAATGGTGGGAATGACCCATTATTCGTAGTGGACGGTGTACCGATTGATAATAATGAATCCGGTGCCGGTGTAGATGGTGTAGATCAATCTAATCGTGCGATTGACATCAATCCGAATGATATTGAAGACATGACCATACTCAAAGGTGCAGCAGCAACAGCACTCTATGGAGTACGTGCCGCCAACGGTGCGGTCATTATCACCACTAAGAAAGGTGTTGCGGGCAAGCCGCGAGTTACTTTAAACACTGCTTACTCCATTGAACAGGCAAATAAATTTCCGGAACGGCAAAGTACTTATGCACAAGGTCGTCCTTCAGGCGGTGTAGCTATTCACCGAGGACCTGAAACTTTTGAAGGTTTCAGTTGGGGACCAAATATTGCTGACTTAGAGTATGACGGTGACAGTGATTACTTCTTCAACTCAAATGGTCGTTTAGTACCTAGAGGTACAGGTAATGGAAGAGCCGCAGAGGTTTTCGACCCCTTCACTTTCTTTGATACGGGAAATACTTATGACCTGAACCTTTCAGTGCAAGGTGGTAATGAAAAGAACACTTACTACGTTTCAGCAGGTCGTTTATCTTCCAATGGTATCGTACCTAATGCGACCTTTGCCAGAAATACTTTTAAAATAACGACAAATGCAAAAATCAACGATAAAATTGATGTTGGTTTCTCTGCAAATTATATTAACTCAGGCGGGAATCGTATCCAGAGAGGTTCTAACCTTCAGGGTGTGATGCTTGGCTTGTTGCGTACTGCACCTACTTTTGATAATGGTAATGGCTTAGAGGGTAGAGATGCCGCAGATGTAACTAGCACTTACCTCAATGCTGACGGAACACAACGTTCCTACCGCGCAGGTGTTTATGACAATCCTTACTGGACAGTCAATAAAAATCCATTCCGCGACAATGTAAATCGTATTATCGGCTATGCCTCTGCCGGATACCAAATTACGGACTGGGCAAAATTAAGCTACAAGCTTGGAGTGGATCAATATACCGACCGTCGTAATCTCGCACAGGACATCAATCCGGGATGGAACCCGGGGTCTGTTTCACAGTCTTTCCAAGAGAGTCGTGATTTGAACTCTGACCTTTTATTGACCTTATCTCCGCAGATTTCTGATAAATTCAGCGTAAGCGTTACGCTCGGTCAAAACGTATTTGATTCTCGCTTGACTACACAGTTTTCAGATGGTACGACACTTGACATTACAGACTTCTATCATGTCAGTAATGCAAGAGACATCACAACCGGTGAAGCCGTTGCACGTAAGCGCATCATCGCTGCTTTTGCTACAGCTGATTTCAACTACTCTGATTACTTATTCCTGAACCTCACAGGACGTAATGACTGGACTTCTATTCTACCTAGAAATAATAATGCTTTCCAATCTTACTCTGCAAGTCTTGGTTTTGCATTTTCGGAATTGATTGACCTTGCGCCAAATAGTATCTTACAATATGGTAAATTGAGAGCTTCATTTGGTAGAGTGGGTAATGACGGTAATGATGCCTTCATCTTTTCCACAACGAATTATTTCAACCAAGCCTTCTCCGGCGGTGACGGCTTTATTGGAGGTATTGAGTTCCCTGCCTTTGGTGCCAATGCTTTCGAGCAAAGTACCGTATTGGGTAATGAGAACCTCACTCCTGAAACCACAACTACCTTGGAATTTGGAGCAGAATTTAAATTTCTCAAAGACCGTTTAGGATTTGATGTTACTTACTTCGACCAAGAATCCAGAGACCAAATCATTGCAGTACAATTGCCTGCCAGTACCGGTTTTACTGATGTTGTTCAAAATGCAGGTGTTATCACCAGTAAAGGTTGGGAGGTAGTTGCTTATGGAACACCCGTCAAATTGAAAAGCAATGCCTTCCGTTGGGATATTGATTTGAACTTTACACAATTTGAAAATAGAGTTGAGGAACTTGCCGAAGGTGTAGAGAATATCTTTTTGGCAGGTTTTACCTCTACTTCTTCTCGTGCAGTAGCAGGTGAAGCTTTCGGAGCTATCTTCGGTTCAGGTTTCCAACGCAACGATGCGGGGCAACTCATTATCGGTGCGGACGGTTGGCCCCTACAAGCTACCGGTACAACTGTACAAGGTGACCCGAATCCGGATTGGACTGCCGGTTTGCGTAATACATTTACTATCGTTGATGGTCTCAAAATCGGTGCATTACTTGATTTCCGTAAAGGAGGTGACATGTGGTGTGGTACATGCGGTATCATCAATTACTTTGGTACTTCTGCATTGACTGGTGAAAGACGTGAGGATGTTGTTGTTTTTGACGGCATTACTGCGGAAGGCACGCCCAATAATACACCCGTTGCATTGGCAGACCCTGCCGGTGGCTTGGGAGCTAACTACTGGGTACGTTACGGATTTGGTGGTTTGACAGAAGATAGTATTTTTGATACTTCATGGATTCGCTTGAGAGAAGTTTCTATTGGTTATGATGTGCCTTCTAAGATTACAGATGGTCTGCCATTTGAAAATCTTTCATTGACACTCACAGGTAGAAACCTTTGGTTATCAACGGATTTTCCCGGCATTGACCCGGAAACCAACCTGACAGGTGCTTCTAATGGTATTGGTTTGGAATACTTCAATATGCCAAACACCAGAAGTTACAACTTGGCATTGAGAGCCACATTTTAAATAAAATAACAAATTAGGGTTTAAGTTTAAATGTAAGTTTAAATGAAAAATTTTAGCGAAGCTAAAACATACTTCTAAGATTAGACTTGTATTTAAACTTAAACTTCAATAAAATACAATGAATAATATCTTAAAATCCTTATTCTTTGTAGGGTTAATGTTCTTTGCCACGGCTTGTAGTGAAAGTCTTGAAGAAATTAATATTGACCCTACGCGCCCGACGGATGTTGACCTTAATCTCATGCTACCGGACGCGCTTTCACAAACCTTTTTTAATCAAGGTACCAACCCTGCGCGTGTTGCGGGTATCATCATGCAGCAGTTCAGAGGTTTTGACGCACAGCAGGTAGCATATACTGATTATGTATTGCCTGATGTTACATTTAATAATTACTGGAGAACGGGCTTGTATGCAGGTAGCCTCCGTAGCGCACAACTGATTGTTGACAAAGCAGAAGTAGAGGGCGCACCTCATTATGCAGGTATCGGCAAAATTTTGTTGGCTGTCGGATATGGTGATGCGACTTCTTACTTTGGTGATATACCTTTTTCCGATGCCTTGAAAGGTATCGAAAGTTTGAAGCCTGCCTATGATACACAAGAGCAGGTATATGCAGGTGTTCAGGCACTTTTAGACGGAGCTATCAGCGACCTTTCCCAAAGTAGTGGTGCAGTGGTACCCGGAGCCGACGATTTAATTTATGGTGGTGATGCCGCAGCTTGGATTGCTGCTGCACAAGCACTCAAAGCACGTTATTTGATGCAAACCATCAAGCGTAATTCGGGCAATGCTTCTACTATTTTAGGCATCATCCAGAATAGTGCCTTCCAATCTACGGCTGCACAACCTGCTTTTAGATGGGGAACTGCACAGATTGACAATAATCCAATTGCAAAATTTGGTGTGGATAGACCAAATACTTTGATTATTGATAGCCGCTTTGCGGAAAAAATGGATGATAGTGCCGACCCGCGCAAAGATTCTTACATGATATTCAATGGTGACGACTACGCTTTCTTTAGTAGTGGTGCGGACGGACAATTGGTATGGGCGCAAAATAATTCGGTCATTCCATTGATTTCTTTGGAAGAACTGCAATTTATGGAAGCTGAATTAGAACTGATGGGCGGCGACGACGCAGCAGCTAAAGCCGCTTTGTTGGAGGCAGTAGCTACCAATATGGCACATGTAGGTGTAGATGGTACAGATTATATCGCTGCTTTGGATGCTGCTTATGATGCGGCTTCCAACAAACTCGAAGTTATCATCAATGAAGCGTATATCGCTTACTACGGTCATGCTTTCCACCAAAGTTGGGCAAATTTCCGCAGAACGGGCTTCCCGAATCTGACACCTTCACCAACCGGTAATAATGGTCTTAATCCGGGTGGTGGTGTTCCTCAGCGTTACATTTACCCAATTTCTGAATCTGAAACCAATTCGGCAAATCTTGATGCAGCAGTTAGCCGTCAAGGTGGTGCATTGATGAACGTTGCGCTTTGGGCATTTGAATAATTAGTTGAAGTTGCGAGTTGTGGATTACAGATTGTTTATTGTTTTTTATGAAAAAAATAACTCGTAACTCGCAACTATATTGACTTTTTTTAAAGTATTAAAATAAAATGAAAAAAATATCATTATTATTTGTTGCGTTCTTATTTGTCGGGGTATTTACAGGCTGCGAAGAAGAAGACGACTTCCCGTTTGAAACAAAAGGCGCAACCATAACTATATCCAACCCCGCAGGCTTTTTTGACTTAGGAGACCCCTCAAGCACTTTCTCTTTCGATGCTTCTTCATTGGGAGAAGCGGTGACTTCTTTTGATGTTCTTAAAAGTCTGAATGGAGATACGCCTGTGCTGCATGGTACGGTAACATCCTTGCCGACTACTGTTACAGTAACACCTACCCAAGCAGTTGACGGGCTTGGTGTCAGTCTTGACGACCTTCAAATCGGAGACGAGATTGTATTTACATTCGACAATGTAGTGACACCCAGTGGAACCTACCCTTCCGGTGCTTCTACTGCTGGTGCTGTTTCTTGTTTGTCTGCCCTTGCAGGTACTTATGATTTCTCTACGGTTGACCACTTCTGCGGTGCAGGTCCTGCCACAGGACAGGCTACATGGAGCGAAGTAGGTCCCGGTTTGTACGAAATCGACGATTGGGCTTATGGTTCTTATCAGGAGTGCTATGGCGGTCCTGCTCAAAGTTGGGGCGCATTACAGTTGAGTGATGTTTGCAATACATTGAGCATTCTCGGAACAGATAATTACGGAGATACATGGAGTTTCTCTTCTGTCACCGTAGATGGTGCTAATTTGACACTTGGATGGACGAACACTTACGGTGAACTTGGTTCAACCACCCTCACCCGTACAGACGGTACAGAGTGGCCTCCGCTTACTAATTAGAATTTCTATTTTAATAGATATATCAGAAAGGTCATCGGGATTCCGATGACCTTTTTTTGTGTAACCACCACAAACTCTCTCTTCTTTTTCACTTATCGTAACCCAAGTTAAATATGTAGTCCCCAAGTTTTTATGTGGTATAGTTCTAACGATAGCCCAGATTTTTTCGGGAGTGTGAGTCGGCGTACATTTTTAAAATGTCAGGCGACAAGATTTTTTTATTTTATTGAAAATTAGTTTTTTACAAAAAATAAATAAAAATAATTTAAATTAATTAACACGTATTTCTTTATTGTGTATGAATTTTTCTTGTAAAATATTTTTCTTATTATTAAAAATAAATTTTGTAATTTGTTAGTTTTTAAATTAAAACACAAATGCCTCTCGCCTGACATTTTGAAAATGTCCGTCGAGTAAACTCCCCAACAACTTGTGGGGTATCGATAGGTATAGTTGTCAGACGAATTCTTTTTTGAAAACGAAGCTCTTATCAAATATCGGTGCATTATAAAACAACATTCGTCTGACAACTCTCCCCACTCTGATTTTTGGGGACTACATATTCAACTTGGGTTAAAGACAGCCATTGCAAGTTCACAGAAAATTTATATAATCTTTTGAATTTATTGTTAATAAAACGTTAATAATTGAATATAAAATATTATTTTTATGCCCCAAAAACAACTAACTTATCAATCAATTTCCTACAAATCAATTATTTTCTAATCAAAAATCACAACGTATGAAACATCTATACTTAGTTTTTGCAATGATGTTGGTGTGTGTAAGCATGGCTTTTGCACAGCGCACCATTTCAGGAACGATAACAGATGAAAGCGGTGAAATACTACCGTTTGCCAACGTATTTGTAGAAGGTACCACCATTGGTACTACCACAGATATGGATGGCAATTACAGTCTCAAAGTTCCCGAAGGAAGTACGACACTCATTGTATCGTACACGGGCTATACTGACCAAAAACTGACCATCGGTGACTCCAATAACATTGATGTTACGATGGCTGAAGGTGTCTTACTCGGCGATGTCGTCGTAACGGCACTTGGTATTGAGCGGTCCGAAAAAGCACTCGGATATGCCGTGCAAGAAGTCAAGGCAGATGACATTACCCGTTCAGGTGCCACCAACCCCGTAGATGCCCTTGTGGGTAAGGCTTCCGGAGTTCAGGTTACACGTTCTTCCGGTTCGGCGGGTGGCGGCTCGCGTATCCTTATCAGAGGGGTTACTTCTATGGTGGGCGACAACCAACCGCTTATCGTCATTGACGGAGTACGTACCAATAATGATACGAATCTTTCGCAAGCATCCACCGCAGGTACTGCCGCTTCCAATCGTTTGATGGACCTCAACCCGGAAGATATTGAGTCGGTCAATGTACTCAAAGGCGCAGCCGCTACCGCCCTCTACGGCACAGCAGGTGCTACGGGTGTAATACTGATTACCACCAAGAAAGGAAAACGCGGTAGCAATAATTTCAGCGTCAATCTCACCTCCTCCGTTGGTTTCGACCAAACCACACAGATGATTGATTTGCAAGACGAATTTGCACAAGGCTGGGCATTCGGATACCTCGGACCCGAAACCGGAGCATCTACCTCGTGGGGACCACGTATCAATGATTTGGAATATTCTACCGACCCAAGTCACCCGAATGCTCCTACATCCGCCAATGCCTGGAACCCGGACGGCACGTATCGATGGGACCCTAACGGCTTCCTAGTACCCGCAGGTACAGGCAATGGACGATCTGCCGATATCCACAATAATGTAGATAATTTCTTCCAAACAGGTACACAAATCAACAACTCGCTCGCTATCGAAGGTGGCGGAGAAACAGCTACTTTCCGTCTTTCGCTTTCCGACCTGCGACAAGATGGTGTGATACCGAATGAAGAATATGACAGAAAAACCGTCAAACTCGCTTCTGAAATCAAACCAACGGACAAGCTGACGATTGGTAGTTCTGCCAACTATACACGCTCCGACTATGTGCGCGTACAGCAAGGCTCCAATACATCGGGCTTGCTATTGGGTATGTTGCGTACACCGGTTTCTTTTGACAATACTAGCGGTTTGGGTGCCGATGCTGCCGTAGATGATCCACTTGCTTACCAATTTGCCGATTTGTCGCAAAGAAATTATCGCGGTGGTGGCGGATACGACAATCCATATTGGATTATCAACAATGCGCTCGGATTTGAAGAAGTTGATAGAGTATTCGGTAATCTAAAAGGAAATTATGCCTTCAGTAAATGGGCAAATCTCAGTCTTAATGTTGGTTACGACATCACAAGTGACCGAAGAAAGCAGACCTTTGAAATCGGCTCGCGTACCAATGCAAGCGGGGCGGTATTCATTGATGAATTTGCAACAACGGTAGTAGACAACAACCTAATACTTGCCGGTGGCGATGCCCTCAGCAATGATTTCAATTTCAACTACCTCGCAGGTGTCAATACCTTTTCATACAACGCCAAGCAATCTAATGTAGATGGCAGAGGACTCGTATTTCCGGGTTTTCTTGATATTAGTAATGCCACCAACCTGACCTCATTGAGTAATGAAGTCAGATACCGCACACTCGGATTTTACGGACAAATAGAAGGAGGTTGGAGAAGTATCCTGTTTCTGACACTTTCTGCCCGTCAGGATTATGACTCACGCTTAGGTGACCCAACGAACTTTAACCTGAGTGAAACAGGATTTTTCTATCCATCGGCTTCGGCTTCCATAGTCTTTTCCGAACTATTCAATAATACAAATAGCCTGCTTTCTTTCGGTAAATTGAGAGCTTCATGGGCGCAGGTAGGTGCAGGACCTCCCAATCCGTTCTCTACCCAATCCGTCTTTGTTTCACCCTCAATTGGTGATGGATGGGGCGATGACATCTTTTTCCCGATTTCAGGTACATCAGCTTTCGACCAGTCTTCTCTATTAGGGAATAACAATCTGACACCGGAGTTGAGTACTACTACCGAACTTGGTGTAGATTTGAGATTCTTCAAAGACAGGGTCGGTATAGATGCCACCGTCTATCAAACCAAGTCGAAAGATGCCATCCTCAACGCTTCACTCGCCCCTACTACGGGCTTTACCAATGTATGGCTCAATTCGGGTGAAATGACCTCTCGTGGTATCGAACTGACCTTGAATCTGATACCCGTAAAGACCGATAAATTTATGTGGAACAGCCAAATCAACTTTACCAAATCAGAAAGTATCGTTGATAAACTCGCGCCCGGTATTGAGCGTCTGTTCTTGGCTGGATTCAATGCGGCGGGTACTTATCTCGTAGAGGGCAATCAGTACGGTGCTATCTTTGGTGGGGCATTTTTGAGAGAAGATTCAGGCACAGATGCCGACACCGACCTGAATATCCCCGGCGGTGCTATCGTTATCAATGATGCAGGTTCGCCCGACCCGAATGCTGATGATTTCAATCCTGAATACGGCTATGAAGCAGTAGATCCGGTGCAAAGAGCAATTGGCAATCCGAATCCGGACTTTATCGTCGGTTGGAATAATAGCTTCTCTATCGGAGCATTTTCCGCTAATTTCCTATTTGATTGGCGGCAGGGTGGCGATATGTGGAACGGCACAGCTTGGGCATTGTCCTTCTTCGGCAGGTCACAACTGACTGCTGATACGAGAGTAGAAGCCCCGACTCCTATCAATGGGGTGCTTTCCGATGGTACGCCCAACAATATTCCTATTGTAAGAGACCATAATTACTGGACTTCTTCCGTAGGCGGTTTTGGTGCGGTCGGTGAGCAATTTGTAGAAGACGGTGGTTGGATAAGACTCCGGGAGGCAGGTATTTCTTACAGAATACCGGGAACCGGATGGTTCAAAGGCGGCAATATCGGCGTTTCGGGCAGAAACTTGTGGTTGCATACCTCATTTGATGGTATCGACCCGGAAACAAGCCTGACCAGTACAGGCAACGGACAAGGTTTTGATTATTTCAATATGCCTGCTACCCGTTCGATATTCGTAAAATTATCTCTTAATCTTTGATAATCAATAGTCTGTGCAATTTTTTATTTATTCTGATTAATAAATAATTTTAAATAAATATAATTTTAAATATTTTTTAATAAAGATATTGATAATGATTTTTTATAAAAAAATAAAATTATAATTTGTTTGGATTAGAAAGAATTGCATGAACTATTGGTAATGAGTGAATGAATGAATTATTTTTGGTTGAGTGATTTTTAATTACATTTCAATAAATCAAAAATCTCAAAATCAAAAAATAATTCATTCACCATTCACTTATTCAAAATTATTATAAAAATTTCATTACGATGAAAATTGTAAGTAAATATATAGCGGTTTTCACGCTCGTACTTGCGTTTGCGGCTTGTGAAAACTTCATCGGGGGCGACATCAATGCCGACCCGAATAATCCGTCTGATGTACCGATTTCGGCACAGTTGCCGGCATTCCAAATTGCTTTGGCAGATGTATATGGCGGGGCTTTTTCCCGATTCAATTGTATGCTTTCGCAGCAAGTAGAGGGTGTGGCGCGTCAGTGGCGTTCCTTCAATCAATATACGGGCTTGACCGCCAACCGCTTTGATGCAGCTTGGACGAATGTATATGAGAATATTCTCAATGAAATCGAAATTGCGAGGAGGTCTGCCCTAGCAAGCGACCTGAATCACTACAAAGGCATCCTCGACATTACCGAAGCCTTCACGCTGATGATGGCTACCGATGTATGGGATGACATGCCTTATACCGAAGCCCTGCAAGGTATTGATAATACGAGCCCGACTTTTGATAGTCAGGAAAGCATCTACAACTCTACGATGAGTATGCTCGACGATGCGATTCTTTCGCTCAACGGTGCGCCCGGTCCGGTAACACCCGGCAGCGATGATGTATTTTATGGTGGCAATGCACAGAGTTGGATTCTTGCAGCACAGGCTATCAAAGCCAGAGGATTGCTGCATATGAAGGATTATATGGGGGCGATGGAAGCGGCGCAAGCCTCTTTTTCTTCGTCTGCCGACAACCTCGCTTTCCAATATCCGGATGCCAATGCTGCGGGTCAGTGGTACAGATTCAACCGTGACCGTACAGGCGATATTGAGTTTCACCCGACTTTGCGTGGAATTATGCTTGGTCTGAATGACACGATGCGCCTGAAGGAAATTGACCAAATATTTATCACTGACCATACTTATATGGTGCCTGATTTTCTACAAGAACTCATCACCTACCGCGAGATGCAATTCCTTATCGCAGAATGTGCCTTCCGCAACGGCAATAACGCTGCTGCACATGAAGCCTACCTGAATGGTATTGAAGCATCCTTCGCACGTATGGGCGCAGATGGGTTTGCGGATTACGTAGCACAGCAGGAAGTAGACCCGGGCGAGGGCAACCTGACTTTGGAAGATATTATGACTCAAAAGTATATCGCTATGTTTCTCCAACCGGAAACCTACAGCGATTACCGCCGAACAAATATTCCTGACTTGGCTCCCGTTTCCGGCTCAAATGTACCGGTCAGATGGGATTACAGCGCAGATGAGTATCTGTTTAATTCTAACCTGACAGAAGGTTCGGTGGATTTCTTTACCGATAGAGTTTGGTGGAACAGATAAGGAAAAATCCAAAACGAGTATTTCTTAACTTGGAATTTGCTGGAGATTTTGAAGCAAATAAAAAAGGTCATCGGGATTCCGATGACCTTTTTTTGTGTTCTTTAGTTCTACATTAAGACTCTACGAGTCTCGATTATTATAATAGTGGTCAATACTTTTTTTTCGTTTTAATTATGGAAGGTACAAAATCCTACCACATCCACAATATAGATAGCGAAAATAAGGACGGACTTTTTTTATGTTACAAAGAATTGGTAGAGCGTGTGGCGGCTATCATTGAGTTGGTACAGCCTGATTTTGAGTACCCGCGTACACTGTCCAGCACTTTATTTGAAATGGCAAATCATCAATTGTACTTTGCACGTCATTTGCCGAGATTGACTGACCTGAAACGTAAGAATGATTTAAAAATTGAATTGGAAAAGATGTTGGGATGATAATGTTTGGCAAATATTTTTCTAAAAAAAATCACTTCTCGTGAACGATCCTACCTATACGTGCGTTTGCACGATTAACAATATAAAACTACCGTTATATGAAATGAATGATAAATCAACTATGTTTGGCTTATCATTTAAAACCAAAGACTTGGTGCGGTTTCAGACTTTAACCAATGACGGGGCAAGGGTTCGGAAAATAATTTGATACAAGTATCAAGACAAAATTCACCAAATTTGTGTACATCGGCTAATTATTTTCCCTTGTACCTTGCATATGTCATTACCAAATAACTATCTTTATAATGTTATTGCTAAATTTTACATACACCGCAGTTAGCCCGATGAGCGACAAAAAGGATTACATTTTTCAAAATGAGTTCATGCCGCAGGTCAATGCACTCTTCAATTTTGCCATGCACCTCGCGGGCAATGAAGACGATGCCAATGACCTCGTACAGGAGACCTATATGAATGCCTATCAGTCAATAGCATCGTATAAAGAAGGCTCCAACCCCAAGGCATGGCTGTTTCGCATCCTCAAAAACAACTTTATTAATGAGTATCGCAAGAAGTCCAGACGTCCAAAATCTGTGGATTATACCTCAGAATCAATGACGGAGGAAGAAATGTACTCGAATCACAACAGCTATCTGGATATGTCGCAAGATATGTTTCAGAATATGATGGGTGATGAAGTAACAATTGCGATAAATGCGTTACCGGTTGACCTAAAGACAGTCATATTATTGAGAGACATTGAAGGTTTCTCTTATGACGAAATTGCAAAAATCGTGGATGTCCCCGTAGGTACGATACGCTCGCGCTTGCACCGTGCGCGTAATGTACTCAAGTCCAAACTTTGGTCTTATGCTACGGAAATGGGGTATCAAAAGAGCTAAAATAAGTTTAAATTTGAAGTGATGAACAGAACTTGTTGTATAAGCATTGATACTACCCCCAGCACCTTCGGTAATGATTTATCGGGGACAGCACCATATTATAGATAAAAATTTCTGCCGGATAATGCTTATGCACTTTATCCGGTATTTTTTTTACAGTCTTCATTTACCCAATTTTATTAACTAACAGGAATACAAAAAAGTAAAAGTAGCCAGTAGATACCATAGGCTAAAATGACACAGGGTATTCCACAAAAGTGAAATTATGAACAATACACATCAAAACAGAGTCGGCACCATTACTCAAAGAGTCATGCTTTACCTCGACGGCGAACTGAGCAATAGAGAAGAAAGAGAATTATTGACAGAAATTCAAAGTAGTCCCGAATTGTTAGAACGATTTAGTATGGAAAAATCCTTTAGAGAATTTATTAAGAGTAAAATTTCACGAAGAACAGTCTCACCGGCACTTGTAGAATCTATCAAATCAAAAATTCGCACACCCTCGAAGGTATAAGAGGACTCGCCAAAGGTATCTTTAACCCAGTTTTTTAAGAATTTATTTTTGACTCATCGCCTTCGATGCGCTTGACGGCTATTAATCTAGCCATAGGTGAACATGTTGGGTTGATAAAAATTATTAAGTAGAGTTCATCAGTACATGTACTGTATGGACTCTATTTGTTTGAATTGGGCTTAGTGATTAGTTAATTAATTAGTGATTGGTTATTAGTTATTAGTTTTAATGTGTTCGCCAAATTTGAATTTTGAATGAAAAACTCAAAAAAAGAACGCACTACAAACAAATGCAGTGCGTTCTGAAAAATTATTTTATTCTTATTCAATTCATCAGTCTCTCAATTGTCCCGGAAGCGGAAAACCACTGAATAAATCCATGACTTCATCCTTAATGTCGGCATAAGCAGGATTTGTACTGACCATATTTCGCAGTTCACTCATCATACTTATCCATTGTTCAAAATCGTCTTTAAATGCACTCTGCAATACTTCATCTTCCAGTGAATCAAGAAAATCGAGTTGGTCGGCAGTTTCGCGGGCGAGGGTCAGTACATGTTCTTTGCCGTCTGCTTCTGCCCCTGCTTCTTCATAGAGGCGAACCATATACATGGCATTATAATCGTAAGGGAAATTTTTGTGCGGAAATACTTCAAAATATTTATTGAGGATATTTTTCGCACGCTCGTTGTCGCCTTCTTTGACGAGAGTACGTGCAAGGCGCAACATCGCAAAACGATTGCTTGCTACACTCGGCATATAACTCTCATTGATATAAGTAGTTAGTTTATCAAAATTGCCCCAACGGAACTTGTTCATGATATTGTCGTACATTTTGTCCGAATCAACGCGCCCTTGTCCGATAGGCATACTTCCAAATTCGGGGTCGCCTTTCGTGCGTACAGGTACGATGCGCGATGCCAGACCTTCCAATTGCAAATAATCTGACAAGCCCAATAATTTCTCCGGGCGACAAGTAACGGCATAATAAATCGGACGCTCCCAATTATTGCTCGAAATAATATCCATCATTGCCAGTTCATCTTTGATAAGTCGTCGTTTATTCTTAGGAAGGCGCATCGGAATTTCGGTCAGTACCTGCCCCGTATCCGGTCGGGTCACAGTACCATTTTGCATCACTACATTTTTATTGACCGGAATAACAATATTGCTCGTTGGAATGTAGCTCGGTGATTCGGGCGGCAGACCGGGCTGGGGACTTGCAGTGAATTTCATGACCTCCTGAATCGTCATTTTTTTATCACTGGCTACTTGTGGCGGATTGACGAAGGTGATGTTGCGCTTATTGCCCCGATAGGCTTCGGGCGGCAGACTCATTTTGAGCGGCGGCGAGTTGTTGACCTTACGGCGGAGTTGGTCAATATACCAATCTACCGCGAGCAGACTTAGATTGACCACACGCACATCTGTCCGAATATTTTCTACCTCCTGTGCATACCAAAGCGGATAAGTATCATTATCGCCATGAGTAAATACGATGGCATTTTTATCACAAGATTCGAGAAAATTGGTGGCATAATCACGCGCACCTGTGTGTCCGGCACGGGTATGGTCGTCCCAGTTTTGGAAACCCATAATCAGGGGGGCGGTCAATACAATTGCCGTTCCTGCGATAGCGGCGACATTCCCTGCCATATATCGCCTCAATAAATCAAACAAAGCCATTGCCCCCATACCTATCCAGATACAATAGGTAAACATAGACCCTGCGAGTACGTAGTCGCGCTCACGCGGTTCGTTGGGCGGTTGATTAGAATAGAAAATAATCGCAATTCCCGTCATTATAAATAAGACAAAAATCGCAAAAGCATCCCATTTACGAGTATTAAAATGATAAAACAAACCCAACAAACCAAAGATGAAAGGCAGGAAAAAATAAGTATTGCGGGATTGGTCATTTCTCATAGTGTCGGGAATATTGCTTTGGTCGAATAGGCGAATATCGTCTATAAATGTCCCACTCAACCAGTTGCCGTCTTTCGGATTCCAACTATAAAAACCTTGTTGTCCGTTTTGTTTTCCTACAAAATTCCACATGAAATACCTGCCGTACATCCAGCCGATTTGGTAGCGGAGAAGAAAACTCCAATTATCGGTAAAACTTGGTGTTTTGGAAGAAGTGGGATTGCCCATCCAACGGCGATGCTCCGTTTCGCGGTCATAATGCCCGATACGTGGCAAAAGCATCATATCCTCATCTTTGTACACATAAGATAATTTTCTATCAATGATATCATATTTATCTCCTGCTCTGCCTACTCTGTCTTCTTCTTCTGTATCAATAGGTTGTGCGGCAAAATGCGGTCCGTACAATAAAGGTCTGTCGCCATATTGCTCACGATTGAGGTAAGACATCAGCGAATAGGCATTCGAGGGGTTGTTCATATTAATCGGCGTATTGGCATTGGCACGAATAAGGATGAGCGCGTAAGTCGAAAAACTCAACATCAGCAAACCGAAAACAACTACGAGTTTTTGCAAATGATGATTGTCAATAGCTTGCTTCAAAAAAACAAGGGCGGCAATGGAAAGTAGCGCAATTAAGTAACCCGTATTTCCGAAAGCGGGTGCAGCCAATAAGCCCAATACCGCCAGAGGAATCCCAATAGGCGTATGCCCTCTTTTAGACGTAAACCACAAGCCCGCCGCAATCAACAACAACATAAGGAAACCCAAAAATACCAAACCGCTATTGAATGGTAAACCAAGATTATTGACAAAGTAATAATCCAATGTACTACCCATTTTGAGTGTGCTGCTCATCACTACTTTTTGAATAACCAAACCAAAAATTGCCACACCAATGAGCATTGCAATTCCCATGTGCAAGAGTTTCGGTTCCTCTGTCTTTTTGTAATAATACAACAAAGCCATCGCCGGCAAAGTCAGCAAACTTAAAAGGTGAACTCCCAAAGAAAGCCCCGCCATAAACATCGCAAACACCAACCAACGGTCTGCCTGACGAGTATCTTCCATATGATACCACTTCACCACAGCCCACACCACAATAGCCGTAAAGAAACTCGCCATCGCATACACCTCACCTTCTACTGCCGAGAACCAAACGGAAGTGGCAAAAGTTGTTGCCAAGCCCGCTACGAATCCACTGCCGAGTGTAGCAAGCATTTGCCCATTGGTCATTTCGTCGCTGCGTCCTACTACCGTCATTTTCGATAAAATCACCGTTACCCAACACACAAACATTGCTACAAATGCCGTACAAATACCCGACATTACATTCACCGAATAGGCTATCATTGAAGGGTCGTCAGAGAGTGCCTGTGCTATGGTCGTGAATACATGTCCGACTATCATAAACATAGGCGCACCGGGCGGGTGTACCACTTCGAGTTTGTAAGCACCCGTGATAAACTCGCCACAATCCCAGAGGCTACCCGTAGGTTCTGCCGAGAGAATATATACTGTTGCTGCTATCGCAAATACGACCCAGCCGACTATCGTGTTTAGTTTCTTGAAATCCATATAAAAGTTGATGGTTTTATTGTTGTATTACTTCATTATATTGTTGTAATAAATTTTGCTTTGCAAAATTTCTTTATCAATTGAATCATGAAAACCATGAAACCATACAACAATGAAGCAATGAAACCATGAAGCAATTGAACCCACAAAAGTACTAAAATGAAATTACATTAAACAATGTGTTCGCCGATTTTGAATTTTGAATGATAAATTCTGAATGGTAGAAAGTATTTAATTTGTTAATTTCTAATTATCAATAAAAAACAAAATATAATTTAATTTCATTTGTTGTTCAAAATTCATAATTCATAATTTGACGAAGACATTGATTAAAGAGTGGTCTTGGAATTACTTAACGGAAAGAGAGTAGATGCGATAGTTAAAGAAATATTAAAATTAAGTAAATGAGGCGCTAGAACCAAGAAGTAGCTTTTTGCAAAGTTTAAAAAAAAACGCCCAAAGAGCGTTTACTTTTTTAATATTAGTTAATAATAAGTATCGGCTACCCTAGTCCTAAGTAGCTTTCACAGAACGACAAAAATAACGATAATTTTGATAGATATTTTTGATGATTTAATATAAGATTTGTTTTAAGTTTTATATAAAATAAATTTTATTATAATTTTATTATTAAAATAATAGAGTAAAAAATTGTAAACGCTTTATAATAAATTAAAAACAAAAATAATAAAATTTAATTTATTTTTATTTTTTTATAAAAAATAATAAATTAATGTTTTTTTAATTCAAAATATGCCCCTACTTTTAAGATATAATTCGGTACTGATATACATCCAATGAACAAAAAATGAAGGTGTTCGGATAAAATAGAAAAATAAACAGATTATTAAACTACTTAATATTAAAATGAAATATATTTTTAAATCTATCACAGTAATATTAGCCCTGATTTGCCTGTCTTTCTCACAAATATTTGCACAAAACGATGGCTGGAGCAAAATGAAGTTGGGTGCCGGAGGTTGGCTTACAGGTATGAGCATACACCCAAGCGGTTCGCCCGTATTTGCGAGGTCGGATGTCAATAATGCGTGGAAATGGAATGAAAACACCCAAGAATGGAGTCCCGTTATTACCTCAAGTAGTATGCCGCCTGATAGGGTGGATTGGCATCAATACATGGGGGTCTTGAGTATTGCCTCTGCGCCTTCCAACAATCAGGTGGCGTATATGGCTTTTTATAATACCATTTTCAAAAGCACCAATCAGGGCAATACTTGGGTCAGCACCAATTTTCCGGGTAGCAACAACCGCGAAGTAGCCACCATGCACCCCAACGACGATGCCAGCAAACTTAGCGGTGAACGCCTCGCCGTCGATCCTGCCAATCAAAACGTTGTCTATTTCGGAAGCATCAATGATGGTTTGTATGTCACCACCAATGGCGGTTCGAGTTGGAATAGTGTTGGTGCGATTCCTTCGGGAACTGCGGAGAGAGGTGTGCGCCAAGTCGTTTTTGACCCGAATAGCGGCACATCCGGCGGCAGAACCAAGACCATTTATGTGACGGTGGATGGCGCAGGTATTTACAGAACGACCAATGCAGGCGCGAGTTGGAGCAATATCACATCCGGTTCGGGTTTTGGCAGTGGCGTTCAATTTACCGATATGGAAATTGCGAATAATCGTCATGTTTACGTAAGTGCTATTGGAAGCGGATGCAGAAGATACAACGGGACTAGCTGGCAAAATGTCACCCCACCCACAGGCGCACATATCATGGAAGTGGCGGTTGACCCTTTCAATAATAATCGCGTCATCCTAAAGGCGCAAGGCAACCAAGCTTTTTACAGAACAACCAACGCAAGTGCTTCGTCGCCTTCATGGACAAGTCTTTCTTGGAATACGCCGAGTTCGGATGTGCCGTGGCTGGCATGGGAAGGCTTAGATTGGATTTCCGAAGGTGAAATCATGTTTGACCCCGCCGTACAAGGAAGGCTTTGGATGGTCGAAGGCATAGGTTCGTGGCGCACTACGGATATTCAGGATAATAATATTTCGTGGACGGGCATCTCCAAAGGGCAGGAGCATATGGTCAATAATGATGTCGTTGCATTGCCCAATGGCAATGTCGTCACTGCCGTATGGGATAGGTCTATTTTCGTAAAAAATCAATCTAATCTCGACGAATATGCTACCCGTTACTATCCGAGTGAGCGATTCAATTCTACTTGGGATTTGGATGTTAGTCCTTCCAATCCCAATTTTGTAGCTGCCATTACCGAAGACCACAGATATTGTTGTTATGATAGCGGACATCGGCGTTCAGGTTATTCATTGGATGGTGGCTTGACGTGGACGGAGTTTGGTTCTATGCCTTTTCCCAATGAGGAAAATTCTATTTATGGGAATATCGCCGTTTCTGCCAACGACATCAATAATATGGTATGGCTGCCTTCGGGCAATAGAACACCTCATTACACGACAAACAGAGGCAACTCGTGGACACCGATAAACATGCCCGGCGTTTCAGACAATTGCTGTATGCACGCCCATTTTCTTCAAAAAGAAGTCTTGGTCGCGGACAGAGTTTTACCCAATACATTTTATATATATGATTGGGGAAATGGAAAAATATTCAAGTCGTCGGATGGTGGTGCCAATTGGTCGGCACAGGGCAGTGTACCCCCTTGGGCATGGCACGCCAAACTCCGCGCCGTAGATGGCAAAGCCGGACACCTTTTGTTCGCGCATGGCTTTAGAAGCGACTATGCTTCCTACAATCAAATTCATGGCGTATATATCTCCACTGACGGCGGACAAACATGGAATGAAATGTCGAACACCGACAAGGTCAATAACCTCACCACCGGAAAAGCTGCACCCGGCTCCGACTATCCGACCATTTTTATTCAAGGAGAAGTCAACGGCGATTTCGGCTACCACATGAGTACCAATAGGGGGACAAGCTGGACGAAAATCGGCACTCATCCTTTCGGTAATTTTAATTATGCAAAAATCATGTCCGGCGACCCAAATACCTACGGACGCTTGTATGTAGGTCCGGATTCTGATGGTATTTTTTATTATGATATAAGCGCAGCTTGCCCATCCGCAGGTACACCTTGCAACGATGGCAACCCAAATACACAAAATGACGTAGAAGATGGCAATTGCAACTGTGCAGGTACGCGACCAAGTATTGATATTTGTAAAGCTGTAAATCCGCCGAATATCAACGGTAACGGCAACGAATGGCTGCAAACAAATTATGCTTTAAACAATGTATTATTAGGTACAGTCAATTCACAAAACGACCTCTCGGCTAATTTTCAAATTCAATGGGATAATAATTATTTGTATATTTTTGGAAATGTAAGGGATAATAATTTGATGAATGATTCGGAAAATGCCTATCAAGACGATGGTATCGAAGTGTATATAGACGGCGGCAATGAAAAAGGCACGAGCTACGATGCCAATGACCATCAATTGCTGTTCAGAGTCAATGATAATACGGTACATCATTATTCAGGTGAACAAAACAATCCTGCGGGAGTACGCTTTGCACAAAGGACGACGACTGCGGGTTACGCAATGGAAATTCGCATCGCTTGGTCTTTCATCGGAGTCAGCCCTGCGGATGGGATGCCGATTGGTATTGACATCCATGTAAATGATGATGATAATGGCGGAAATCGCGATAAAAAAATCGCATGGCACGCTACTACGGACCAATCTTGGAACAATCCGTCTTTGTTTAATACCATGACGCTGCAATCCTGCGATACGCCTCCACCAAGCGATTGCGACCTCATCACCAATGGCGATTTCAGCGATGGTACAACAGGCTGGAATTGTTGGAACTGCGACATCAATGCCGCTTCGGGTGCCTGCCAAATCACCAATATCCCGGAAGTACAAAACCTCTGGCGTGCAGCACTTCTTCATAGTGGTTTTGTATTGGAAAACGGCAAACAATACGAAGTCAGTTTTGATGCACGCTCTATTCAAGCTGCCAAAACCATTCAGGTCAAAGTAGGACTCGGTCAATCGCCATGGACAGGGTACATTCACAAAATGTTCAATTTAAGTACGAATAACCAGCGTCATACATTTCTCTTTACAATGTCGCAGCCGACTATCACAAATGCGCGTTTGGAATTTCATGTAGCTGCCGACCTCACGGATTTGATAATAGATAATGCCCAAATCATTGACCTTTCTGATAATTGTAATAATGATTGCGAACAAGTACAAAACGGCAATTTTACGGGGCAATTTACAGACGATTGGATAACTCAAAATTGTCAAGCTACTGCCGCGAATAATGGCATAGACATCAACATACCTTACCTAGCTGAAAACCCGTGGAACATTGCCATAAAACAACGCGGATTCGACTACGAACAAGGCAAGGAATATCGCGTCACTTTCAAAGCAAAGGCAGATGCGCCTCGCGCAATGTACGTAAAGGCAGGCAAGGCAAGCACACCATATACGACTTACGGTTTCCAACAAATAGACAACCTGACTACTACGCTTCAAACCTATGATTTTACTTTTACAATGAACGAAACAACTGACAGCGATGCTTACTTGGAGTTTTTTCTTGGTCAAAGTGAAGTCAATATGTTTTTGGCTGAAGTCAGCGTAGCGGAAACGGCTTGTGCCGGACTTAGGGAATTATCCAACGAATTGATTACTAATTATATGATTTTCCCAAATCCTGTGAGCAACATTTTGACGGTTCAATTTGATTTATCAGATGAGTATGATTCCGGTACGATTCGCTTATTTGACCTGACCGGACGCACTATTTTAGAAGAAGAAAAAGCGATGTTTACCAACAATCAATTCCAACTGAATGTAGCGTCAATTCCCGCAGGTATGTACATGCTTAGGCTAGAT
>CALCMV010000142.1 GCA_937967535.1 uncultured Saprospiraceae bacterium | reverse complement strand
ATTAATAATCAATTATTTATGGCGTTTTCATGTTAGACTAATTTAAAACCGCATTTGGCTGAATAATTTGAATTTAAAATTGAAATAATAATTTATAATAATGTTTTTTTAGTTCATTTTCAGAACTTAAAGAATTGCTGTTGTTGATAATCATAAATTATAGAATAATATATATTTTAATTATAAATTTATAATTAGCGAATACATTATAATAGGATAGAGTACTTACGCTCTATTTCGTTTTGCAAAAATTATCAAAGAACCCAAGTCAATAAATTTAAATAAAATATTTATATAGATAAAATTATCAGAGCATAAGCTCAAACAATTGAGTATAGTTATTTATTGTTATAAATTGCGAAAACAAACTCGTACCTTTGCGCCGCAAAATGCCGATTTATTAGGCTTAAACATAAGATAAATAATGGAGAAAATACTCAAAGAACTTGGTTTGGCAGCCGTCAATTCGGGTTCAAGTACAGGCAGGCATTGGTTCAATGCAAATGATAACCTCATAGAATCTTATTCGCCCGTAGATGGCAAACTCATTGGAAAAGTAAGCACCACTAGCAAAGAGGATTACGAAAAAATCATACAAACTGCACAGAAAGCCTTCAATGAATGGCGACTGGTACCTGCGCCGCAGCGTGGCGAAATTGTACGCCAATACGGTCAAGCACTACGCCAACACAAGGAAGCACTCGGCACCTTGGTCAGCTACGAAATGGGCAAAAGCTATCAGGAAGGCTTGGGCGAAGTGCAGGAAATGATTGATATATGCGACTTTGCTGTGGGCTTATCGCGTCAGCTTTATGGGCTTACCATGCAGTCGGAGCGACCGCTACATCGTATGTATGAGCAATGGCACCCACTTGGGATAGTGGGGATTATTTCTGCCTTCAATTTTCCGGTAGCGGTATGGGCGTGGAACTCGATGATTGCTTTGGTCTGTGGCGATGTCTGTGTGTGGAAAGGCTCGGAGAAAACCCCTTTGTGTTCAGTTGCATGTCAGAATATTTTAGCAAAAGTTTTTAAGGAAAATAGTGTCCACGAGGGTGTTTGTTGCGTCATAACTGGCGATTACAAAGTCGGAGAATGGCTGACGAATGATAAGCGAGTGCCTTTGATTTCTGCTACGGGCAGTACCCGAATGGGCAAAATCGTAGGCGCAGCAGTAGCTTCAAGAATGGGCAAAACGCTCCTTGAATTGGGTGGCAATAATGCGATTATCGTCACTCCACATGCTGATTTGGAAGTTACTACGGTAGGGGCAGTATTTGGTGCAGTAGGTACTGCAGGACAGCGTTGCACCTCTACTCGTCGTTTGATTATTCACGAAAGTGTTTACGATAAAGTGAAAGACAATATCGTGAATGCCTACAAACAACTAAGAATCGGCAACCCTTTAGACGAAAACAACCACGTAGGACCTCTCATAGATAAAGATGCAGTAAACAACTACCTCAATTCCATCGAAAAAATCAAAGAACAAGGCGGTAAAATGCTCGTTAAGGGCGGTGTATTGGAAGGCACGGGCTACGAAAGCGGCTGCTATGTGCGCCCCTGCATAGCAGAGGTACGCAATGATATGGCAATCGTTCAGCATGAAACCTTCGCACCTATCCTTTATCTGATGCGTTACAATGAGATTGAAGATGCCGTAGCTATGCAAAATGACGTTCCACAGGGGCTTTCATCCGCTATTATGACCACCAATTTGAGAGAGGCAGAATTATTCCTTTCATCCGCAGGGTCGGACTGCGGAATAGCCAATGTCAATATCGGAACAAGCGGTGCCGAAATTGGCGGTGCTTTCGGTGGTGAAAAAGAAACAGGCGGTGGGCGCGAAAGTGGCTCTGATTCGTGGAAAGCCTATATGCGTCGCCAAACCAATACGATTAATTATAGCAAAGAAGTACCTCTTGCACAGGGTATTAAATTTGACTTTTAATAATGCTTAAAAAATAGGTTTCTTTGTAAATTTAAATAAATGTAACAAAGAAACTTATTTTACAATGTACTTAGTATTTAGACTTTGGACAGAGGAAATTGGGTAATCCCGATAACTATCGGGACTTTTTTAGAATTTTACATAAAAAAATTAATAAACTATTTTATTTTAATAATAAAAAATATTGGTTCTTTGACAATTTGGGTGGTAAAATTATTTCTTTTATTTTTGGTGTAAAAAATAGAGATAACTCGCTGATTGTAAACCTATAAGGTTTTGAAAACCTTATAGGTTTGGGGCAAGTTCTATTTCAAAAAATATTACCACCCAAATTGTCAAAGAACCAAAATATTCAATTGATTATCGATGAGTTACAATTTTAAACCTAATTTCCCAGTTACCTAATTCCCATTTTGTCCAAAGTCCAATTAGTATATGGTTTATTTAATGTTTTCACAAATGGATGAATTTAAAATTTATTGTTCATCATCCGCCATTTGTCCAAGACATTAAACCATAAATCCGTAAAAATTACCTTATAAAGTAAGTTTTATTTGATGTAATTTTTTTTAAAATTATATATAG
Source organism: uncultured Saprospiraceae bacterium (assembly GCA_937967535.1). Taxonomy (GTDB): domain Bacteria; phylum Bacteroidota; class Bacteroidia; order Chitinophagales; family Saprospiraceae; genus JAHDEO01. The sequence goes on along the minus strand of CALCMV010000142.1, from coordinate 8,494 downwards.
TTGAAATCGTGATAAAAATGCCTGTTTTCCTATAAAAGTTGGAAATTTTCGTTTTGTTTGATGCAAAATTCCAATGTAAAGCTATCCTCTTGCCAAACCTATTTACGGAATAGGAATTTAGCATCTTAATTTCTCCAAATCACTGATTATTAACTACTTAAAATAAAATTTACGGCATATTACGTAACTTTTACCAAATTAGGGATTAAGCATACATAAGTTCATATTTATTTTGCTGTTTTGCACATTTTACACTGTCACTATCCTAAGGATACTATCTTTGTAGTCTCGCTTTGTTTTGCACAAATAGGAAGCAGAGTGGCAGTAAAGCCCTTTTAATAACATTATTATACTACTACTAAATCGCACAACCTATGAAGAAAGTGGCCAGATATTATGATATACTTATCATGGAAGATAGGCCTGCTGATATTAGATTGATACAAGAAGCTCTAAGAGAGGTAGATGAGAAAATCAATATTTCAGTAGTTATGGACGGGGAGGAAGGACTGGATTTTCTTTACAAAAAAGGTAAGTACCAAGACGCTCCTAGACCCGACCTCATTTTTTTGGATTTGAATATGCCAAAAAAAGAAGGTAAAGAAGTACTGAAAGTGACGAAAAATGACGACAATCTAAAGGCAATTCCTATTATAGTATTAACAAATTCATATCACCCAAATGAAATCACAGAAGTGTACAAACTTCATGTTAACGCATACGTACACAAGCCTTTAGACTTTGACGAATTTCGTAAAGCAATATCTACTATTGTCAATTTTTGGCTATCAATAGCAGAAATACCACCAAAAACAGACTAACTTTTCCAGCAGTTTTTTATTGCTCAAAACGAAAACCTCAAAGAACACTTGCTATCACAAAACCACCAAACATGCCTTTAACAAATTGCTCCCTTTATAGCTTTGAGTATATAAGGCAAATTTGTCACATTTTGTGAATTTCAAACATGCTCTAAAGTACAATGTCCTTCGCCAAATTTTGAATGATAAATTTTGAATAACAAATTAATTTAAATTTTACTTTGTTTTTTGTTGATAATTAAAAATAAACAAATAAAATATTTTTTCATTCAAAATTCAAAATTGGTGAATACATTGAAAGTAAGTACACCGTCCATACCATTTAAAAAATGTATTTGGAGAAACACGCGCTTTATCCGCCTCAGATTCGGGAACTAGCCCGTAAAGATTTGGGTATTGTCTTGGTGATTCCCTGCCATGATGAGCCGGATGTGGTATCGAGCGTACAGGTATTGCGTGATTGTGAACCGCCTGAATGTGCCGTTGAAGTCATTGTAGTGGTTAATGATTCGGAGTTGAGTTTGCCCAAAATTAAACAACAAAACAAGTTGACTATCAGGCAATTGAATGAATGGATACCTCAAAATACCGATGATAAATTCCGTTGTTTTGTACTAGATCATCCGAATATGCCTAAGAAACACGCGGGCGTAGGTTTGGCACGAAAAATCGGTATGGATGAAGCCGTCCGACGATTGGAACAAGTCGAACATCCGAAAGGCGTGATAGTCTGTTTTGATGCGGATTCGAGTTGTGATAGCAATTATTTGCAAGAAATTGAAAGGCATTTTCAAAGGTATCCTGATACAGAAGCATGTAGCATTTATTTTGAACATCCCACAAGCGGAGAGGCATATCCGCCGGAAGTTTATGAGGCGATTGTAGATTACGAATTGTACCTGCGATATTATGTACATGCACTGCGTTGGGCGGGATTTCCGCATGCCTATCAGACCATTGGTTCGAGTATGGCGGTACGCGCCGATGCCTACCAACGACAAGGCGGTATGAACCGCAGAAAAGCAGGAGAAGATTTCTACTTTTTACATAAATTTATTCCGCACGGACATTTTACAGAACTAAGTAGCACCCGTGTCATTCCCTCGCCGCGACCCTCGCATCGTGTACCTTTCGGAACGGGCAAGGCTGTCGGAGATTTAATTCAAAGTGAGCATGGCTATCTTGCCTATCACCCAAATGTATTTGTTGATTTACAGTTTTTTATAAAAAAAATAAATACATTATACGAAATAAAAAATGAATTGGACATAGCTCGTTTTGTAGAAGATTTGCCCGATAGTATTCACACATTTTTAGTACAAAATAATTTCCAAAAAAAAGTAAAAGAAATACACGCGCATACCTCAAATCCAAGAACTTTCCGACAACGTTTTTTTCAATGGTTCAATGCTTTTTTAGTCCTCAAATATGTGCATCATGCGCGTGATGCGTATTATACAAGTGTGCCGATATGCGAGGCGGCGGCATGGTTATTGGGCAGACTGAATATGGACATTGAAGCGGAATCAGAAGCGATAAATTTATTAAGTGTTTTTCGGAGAATGGATTTTAAATAAATGAAAAATATTAAACTAAATGTCTCACTAAAAGCCTATAATACATTTGGTATTAATGCTCATGCCGAGCAATTTGCAGAGATAAATGATGTGGCAGAACTCATGGAATTGCTCCATACACACAGGCCCGACCGCATACTCGGCGGTGGAAGCAATGTGCTGTTTTGCGGAGATGTGAAGGGCTTGACGCTCAGAAATAATTTGAAAGCAAAGGAGATTGTCCATGAAAATGAAAATCTGGTACAAGTGCGTTTTGGGGCAGGTGAAAACTGGCATGAATGTGTCCTTTGGGCAATCGAAAAAGGCTATGGCGGTATCGAAAATCTTTCCCTCATTCCCGGTACTATCGGCGCAGCACCCATGCAAAATATCGGCGCATACGGCGTAGAATTAAAAGATGTTTTTGTGGAATTGGAAGCGGTACATTTACGAAAAAAAACGCGACAGACCTTTGACCATGCTGCCTGTGAGTTTGGGTATCGTGAAAGTGTTTTTAAGAAGAAATTAAAAGGACAATTTTTCATTACGGCTGTCACCTTGCAATTAAGCAAAAAAAATCATAAATTGAATACGTCTTACGGGGCTATTCAGATGATTTTGGAGAAAAATGATGTGAAATCGCCTGATATAAAAGCAATTAGCGATGCAGTAATTCAAATACGCCAAAGCAAATTGCCGGACCCCGCAAAATTGGGCAATGCAGGGAGTTTTTTCAAAAATCCCGTTATTCTGAAGTCACAATTTGACCCCTTAAAATTAAAATTTCCCGATATTGTGAGTTACGATTTGCCCGATGATATGGTCAAAGTACCCGCAGGCTGGCTCATCGAACAATGCGGCTGGAAAGGCAAGCAAATCGGCGATGCCGGCACATACCAACATCAAGCCCTTGTCATCGTCAATCACGGTACAGCAAGCGGCGAAGAAATTTGGCAATTGGCACAAAAAATACAACAATCGGTCAGCGATAAATTTGGTATTGATTTGACTCCCGAAGTGAATGTTTTTTAGTGTTGTGGTATCGTAGTTTCGTGGTGTTGTAGTGGCATAAAAACTACACATCACAACAATCTACGACACGACGACACAACAACACTACAACACATGACAAAAGACATCAAGCGATATTATTCTATCAGCGAAGTAGCTGAAATGTTGGGCGTTTCCAATTCTCTGATACGGTTTTGGGAAACGGAATTTTCTGTCATTAAGCCCAATAAAAATAGTCGTGGCGACCGTCGTTTTACCCGAAAAGATATTGATAACCTGAAAATTATCTACCACCTCGTCAAAGAAAAAGGCTTCACACTCGAAGGCGCGAAACGAGAAATGAAAGCCAATAAAAATAAACTCAATGAAAAACAACGCACTATCAAGCGACTCAAAGCATTGAAAGGTTTTTTACAGGAATTGCGTGGAGAGTTGGATAAGATTTAAAGCCTTTGCTAAGTACTTTTAAGTTGATATTTTTTGCTTGGGACTAAGCAAGATTTTCAGCTTTTTATAGTAATTTTAGGTATTTGAATGGGGAATAGACGTAATGTGGGTGTTTTGAAGTTAGTAGCAAAAAAAACATAATTTATTTACAGAACAAAAATGATACTATCAAAAAAAGTATTACACAAAGAGGCAATATCTTGGTTGAATAAAGATACAAGATTTGAGCAAGAAATGAATGTTCTTTTTAATACAATAAGAGAATATGATTATTGTTATTCGTTCGATTGGTGTGTAGAAGGTGATGAAAATATAAAAAGAGATTGGGATTATTTTTTGGGTTATGGGAGATTAATGATTAGTAAAGATGGAAAAAAAAAGAAATTGGGTATAACAGCCCCAGGAGTGAACTATATATATCATTTTGAATTAGAAATACAGAATTTAGAAGAATGCTGGTACTTAGAGATTCCTTATAATAAAAGAATTATTTCAAAGCTTAAAGCTGCATTGAATTGTTCAACAACTCAACTACTTGAAATGATTAATAATGAAAAAAAGATAATTTTAACAGAATCAAAAGATTGGTCTGATAATTATTCAGATTTATTCAAAATTGAAAAAGATTTAAATACATCAGGAGTTGAATGTAAAATCGAAATTAAAGTTAGAGAAAAAAAATGCTACTAATAAATAAGGCTTCATGCGGTACACCGTGCCAAGCACTGAAGCCGATGTGAGGGTTTTTTATAAAATACGCCTCCGGTTTCACTTTAGCTACCGGAGGTTTCGTTCAACAAAGGCTAAAACGTTCATCCGCACTATGCGGGGCGCAGCATTTAGCCAGACCGTTCTCATCAATTAAAAAGAAAAAAATCATTCCATGAAAATCAGTAGTATTTCAAAAGGAGATATTTTAGCATTTAAAGGAAAAGACGAAAAATTTAAAACCATTTTCTGTACAAGTACTTACAAAGAAAGAAGCCCACATCATTTTACTTTTGCTGGAACAGATATAAGCCAAGATGAAAAACCGACAATTGAAAAAGTAGTCGAAAGTAATTTTTGGGGGATTGGAAATAGTGTAAATAAATATTCTTCATTTTTTAAAGAAGAAGAAATTAAACAAATGTGGAATTTGCATCCTGAAATAAATCCATATCATTTAGGTTCATATGGGTTTTTAATTTGGCGCAAAGATTTTTTAAAATTTAGAGATAATTTTGAATTAATTGGAAATATTGAAATAATAAATAATCTCGACAAAAATGGAAATGGCTCAATGAATTCAAGTAGCTGGGAAAGTTTAAATAATGTTTTCACAAATAATTTTGCACAGACGATGAATCAAAGAGGTCAACAGAAATATCGAATAAAAGCAATATTAAAAAATAAAAATCGGCTACAATAAATAAGGCTTCATGCGGCACAGCCTGCCAAGCACTGAAGTACAAAAAAAATTCAAAATAACTTCCACATGAAATATTCATCCATTTTCAATCAATTGGATTTTTATAAAAATGATATTGTCGCCGTTTTAAAAATTGGATTTTTATTGCTTGTGATTTGTGGTGGAATTAGAATTTTTCCTTTGTTGGTGGATAAGTGGGGGAATCGAAATCTAACTGAATCCACCTTTGGAGTAGTTACTAAAATCGAAGCCAATAAATACATTAAAGAGACACTTGAAGGTGGGAAAATCAGCACAAAAGGATACTTCGTAGAATTTGACTATTTTCCTGATAATCAAATATTTAATGCAAGAAAATATATTGACAAATCCACGTTAAATCCTTCTCAAAAAGCTAATATTCGCAAGCTTGAAATAGGCGATACACTTACTGTAAAATACGATGCTCAACATCCTGAAAATGCTAAATTGGTCATTAAGAAATTCACTCATTAATATTGACACATTAAACATTTACTCATTTATTCATCTACTCATCTACTCATCTACTCATTTCCTGAGCATACATAGCTGCGCCCATGATGCCCGCATTATTTCTGAAATGCGCTGCTTCAATCGGCACATCTACGGTCAGTACGTTTTTAAATTTATCGAACTTTTTGCTCGCACCGCCACCGATAATAAAATAATTGGGTGAAGCAATTCGGACAAGATGATGCAGAAAAAAATCAAAGCGTTTTGCCCAAGCTTTTAGCGACAAATCCTCACGTTTTCGGACCGAATCGGCAGCGTAGCGTTCAATGACTTCACCATTTGGGTGAAAGATATGTCCAAGTTCGATATTGGGTACGAGTTGCCCGTCCTGAAACATGCCCGAACCCAAGCCCGTACCAATCGTAATCATAATCACCTTGCCCATTTTGCCGCGTCCTGCACCGAGGGTCATCTCTGCAAAACCCGCGAGGTCGGCATCATTAGCGATGTAAAAAGGCAAACCGCCACAGATTTCCGAAAACAAGGTATCTACTTGAGTACCAATCCATAAAGGGCTGATATTGCCGGCAGTACGACATTCTCCATCAATCATCACCGCCGGAAAAGTACAACCGACCGCCCCTTGCCATTCAAAGTGTTTTACCAACTCACTGACCGTCTGTGCCAGTGCATCCGGCGTACTCGGTTGAGGTGTGGGGATTCGGTGGCGTTCTGACACCAAATCGCCCGCTTCTGTATCTACTATCGCGCCCTTGATGCCCGAACCGCCTATATCTATGCCTAAAAGCTCCATTGCTAAGTTTAAGTTTATCCCGTACAGTTGTCGGGAAAGTTTAAGTTTAATGTGAAATAAAATTAAGTACCAAGACTAAATTGTTTTGCATAAAAACGATGCAAATGTACAAATCAAATTCATTTTAAACTTTCCTGATAGCTATATATACTTTGTGTCTTCGTGTCTTTGTGGCAGTTTTCAATTTTGAATTATGTTTAAACACATTAAAATTTTCATAACATTTCATACACTCGAATAAATTTTAATCACTACCACCTTACCACAATTTTCCCAATCGACTTTCGAGATTCCAAAAAATCATGTGCTTCGGCGAGTTGGTCAACGTGAAATGTAGCACCGACTTTGGGTTTCAGGATGCCTTTTTCATAAGAATCAACTACGCTATTGAGCGTGCGTTGGAGTGCCTCGGGGCGGTCATCTGCAATGCGTAACATATTGACTCCCAGCATAGAACGCGAGGTGTTTACAAAATTTATAGGCGAATAAATCCCGAAACCCATTGCTACGCGCAACATTCGTAAGATACTTTTTCTGCCGCCTGTCGCCATATCTGCCGCACCATAATTTACCAATCTCCCTCCCGAACCAAGTAGCTTGTAGCCCTTTTTCAAATATTTCCCGCCCAAGCTGTCGAATACCACATCCAAGCCCTTATCGCCGCGTATTTTTTTGACTGCTTCATAAAAATCCGTTGTGCGATAATCAATCGGATGGTCAACTCCCATTTCACGCAGATAATCCTGCTTATGCGTAGAAGCCGTACCGTAGACCACGCAGCCATGATGCTTCGCCAATTGTACCAATGCCGTACCGACACCACCTGCTGCGGCTTGTATCAATACATGTTCGCCCTCATGCAGATTGGTGACTTCCCGCGCACAAAACCACGCCGTACCATACTGCGTAGCTAGCGCAACTGCCTCACCCGCAGGCGTATCGTCGGGTATAGGTGCGATGCCTCGCGCATCCGTAGCCGCATATTCTGCATAGCCGCCAAAGCGCGTGAGTGCCATCACACGCTGCCCGACCTTCAAATCCGCCACCTCGCTGCCCACTTCATGAATCCGCCCCACCACATCATAACCAAGCACAGCCGGCAAAGGCGGTGCATCAGGATACAAACCACGCCTTGCCATCACATCCGCAAAATTTAACCCAAAGGCTTCGACCTCAATCACTGCTTCGTGTGCTTGTGGCGTGGGCATCGGGCGTTCTTGGATTTCGTAGGCATTATCAGGATTTCCGGTGCGAACTAATACGGCTGCTTTCATAATTTTGACTTGGTGATTTTTTCGTTACTAAATAAAATATAATATGTATTTTCGTTTTTTTATTCTCATTAACTATACTTTGGACATTTTGGAAATTCGGTAACTGGGAAATTCGGTTTTAAATCGTAAGTAATTAATTATCAGTTATTTAAGATTTAATAAGGTAAAAAATATTTAATTGATTAAATTTTATAATTATTTGATAAAAACAATTTACCTAATACCAAATTTCCTAATTCCCCAATATCCAAAGTCCTGTCATCAATACAAAAACACATAATTCACGCTGATTTCGTTTTTAAATTAAAAAAAAATAATATTAAATTATATTTTAATTAATAAAGAAAAAAATATATTTTGCCAAGATACATATTTATCACTAAGAAGTCAGCGCATTTCATTGTCGGAAATTCAGATAGTCTCTATTTTGGCTTCTCACAGCGAATTGTTCTGTATTTTGGTTTCTGAAGTTTTGGAAAATCATTAAGTATTTTGTATTATACTGTGAACGGGGTAAATTTCGGAAAACTGTAATGACTGCTTTACAGGCTGACCGCGAATACCGTACCGACGACTTTAGCCGTCGCGTGAAATAAAAATATATTTATAAGTAATTTAATTTTAATAAGTTAAAAATTAAATTAAAATTTATATGACGGCTAAAGTCGTCAGTACAGTGTTTCCGG
>CALCMV010000141.1 GCA_937967535.1 uncultured Saprospiraceae bacterium | reverse complement strand
TTACAAAAAATTACACTTTAATTTATATTTTGTTATGCGTAAAAAATTGATAATCAATAATTTATATTCGCATTTTACAAAGCACCTAATTTAGTATTTTTAAATCTTTGTTTATCAGTTCTTTATGACGCATCACTAATGGTTTTTTATCAAATAAATCTACTTTTTGACTACCGATTTTGAATTTTCGTTCCAAATCCGTCAATGTAAAATCAGAATAAGCCATACATTTGTTTAGTTGTCCTGATACTAATGCAATCTTTCTGTTGATTTGTTTTGAATATCAGCTAATTTACGATTTTTATTGTTTGTAAACAATATTTTTCCTAAACCGAAAACAATACTCGCCTACTGTACAAACACCTAAAAATTTAATCTAAAACTATCAAATGGCATTCTTAAACCCATTATAAGTGTAATTATTCCTACTATTATCGTTAAAGCTCCTATGATTTTGCAATACCTTCCAATTACCCGGAGAATCTCTTTTACTTGATATTCATTAATTTCTTTATTTAACGGTTTTCTTGTTATTAATGTAATCACAGATTCTACATGGTTCATTAGTAATTCTCCCACAGTGTAAGTCAACAAACCTTGTGCTATTGTGATTACAAAAGACAAAAACATCAATATTGTCATATTTTCTTTTTTCGGTTAAAATAATATATGTCCTTTATATGGAATTAAATTTTAAAACGTATTTTTCATCTAATTATTACATATGAAAAAGAACTCACTCCCACCTACGATACACCTTCGACTCCCCAAAAACAAACTCCAAAACCTTCTGCTCGCGCTCATCCAATTTTTTACCTCTGCGTGCCATCACGCGCTCTGCGACTTCAAAGACTTTTTTGAGTCGATAAGTCGTAAATCCACTTGCGCCGCCCCACGAAAATGAGGGTACAAAATTGCGCGGATAGCCCGAACCATACACATTCGCTGACACACCGACGACCGTACCCGTATTGAACATCGTATTGATACCACATTTGGAGTGGTCGCCCATAATTAAGCCACAAAACTGTAAGCCTGTTTTTTCAAAACTCTCTGATTCATAGTTCCATAGGCGGACTTCGGCATAATTATTTTTGAGATTAGAGGTGTTGGAATCTGCGCCGATATTGCACCATTCGCCCAAGACGGAATTGCCGAGAAAGCCCTCATGTCCTTTATTGGAGTAGCCTGTGAGGACGCTATTATTGACCTCACCACCGACTTTGCAATAAGGTCCGAGCGTGGTGGGTCCGTAGATTTTTGCGCCGAGTTTGAGGACGGCATTTTCGCACATCGCAAAAGGTCCGCGCACGATACTGCCTTCCATGATTTGTGCATTTTTACCGATGTAAATCGGTCCGGTTTCAGCATTAAGTGTGGCAAATTCGACTTTCGCGCCTTCTTCGATGAAGATGTTTTTGCGATTGAGAAAACGGTTGGTATCGCTCAGGGCTTCGGAGGCGCGATTGCGGGTGATTTTTTCAAAATCCGCCTGAATCGCCTCGCCATTAAAGCGAAATATATCCCAACAATTTTCAATCTTAATAAATTCGGCTTTGCTTTGTATTTTCCGAAAACCACTCAACTCGGCATCGCGTTGAAGAATATCGAGACTATCCGAACTAATTTTCGCGGCAATAAATACATCACCTTTGAGGAGAACATCGTCTTCATCCATCTCAATGATTTCCTCGCAAAGCATAGGCGTAGGCAAGATACCACCATTGATAATAAGGTTGCGCTTACGCATTCGCATCGGAAATTTTTCCTGCAACTGCGGTACGGTGATATGCGATACCTTATTATTGAACCACAATTCCCATTTTTCGCGGATAGTGAGAATGCCCACGCGCAGCTCGCACACAGGGCGTGTCATGGTCAGCGGGTAGAGTTGCTTACGCTTTTCGTCGTCAAAAAGAATGATATTTTCCATAAACAATCATTACGCAACAACGCGATTGTAGAGACGCGATTAATCGCGCTCTACAATCGCGTTGTTATCGTGCGATGTAAAAATAAAAAAAAGCGTTGGGTATTCGCCAACGCTTTCCATAAAAATATGTAATTCTCACTATGCTTCTTCTGCCGGAGCTTCTTCTTCCTCTTGTTTGGTAGGATTGGCTTCAGCAAATTTGGCAAATTTCTTATTGAATTTGTCGATACGTCCTGCCGTATCTACAAATTTCATTTTTCCGGTAAAAAATGGGTGCGATGCAGAAGAAATCTCCAATTTAATCAATGGATATTCCTTGCCTTCATGTTCAGCAGTTTCTTTTGAAGGCGCACAAGAACGGGTGAGAAACTCATCATTTGTAGAAATATCTCTGAAAATGACCGTTCTATAATTATCCGGATGAATATCTTTTTTCATTTTTATATCTTTTTAAATTGAGCGATTTTAGATTGGGTGATTTTAGATTTTTGATTGAATTTTTACTAGGTAAAATCCTTGTATAGAACAATCAAAAATCGCTCAATCAAAAATCAAAAATCTCTTTCGGGGGCGCAAAGATAGGGAAATATCATTGTATTCGCAAAATTAAAATAAAAAAAGTCGGACGATTTTTGCCCGACTTTTCACATTCAATTCAAGTATTTTTGATTGGGTGATTTTTGATTTTTGATTTTGCTGCGCGATAGGTTCGGAATTTTGCGAAGCAAAATTCAATCAAAAATCAAAAACCAAAAATCGTGGAATCAAAAATCAAGCGATTGAAGGAATACGCAAGACCTGACCGGGATAAATCTTATTCGGGTCTTTGAGCATCGGCTTATTGGCTTCAAAAATGACCGGATACTTCATGGGGTCGCCGTAGTATGATTCAGCAATTTTGCCCAGTGTATCACCTTTTACGACAGTATGGAATTGCGAACCGCCATTATCAAAACGAGTATTTTCGTTGGTATTGGTGCTTGGGTCGTAGCTGTCTGTGGGGGTATAATTCGGGTCTGGATTTAGTACGTTCACATAGTCATCTACGGCAGCAATGCCCTCTACATTGCCCAATAATAAAATCAATTTTTCCTTGTCTGCCTGTGTCTTGGCATTACCGTAAATCGTAACAACTTCTCCATCTACTGTAATGTCTAAATCGCTGACATCCAACATCATACTATTCACAAGTGTTTCGAGTGATTGTGCTTTTTGTTCGTTCAACAAAGCCTCTACATCAATCTCCGAATTATCGGGAGTGACGACTGCCTCTTTCTTTTTATTGAACACCTTTGCACCTGCATTTTTCAGAAATGAAAATAATCCCATGGTTATGTTTTAGTTCATAGTTCATAGTTTTTAGTTCGTAGTTTTTAGTTCACATTTGCCTATGAACTATTAACTATGAACTATCAACTATCAACTAAATTAAGAATTTGAAATATGTATATCATTGCTTTGACGGCAAAGGTAATCAGAGTCACAGCAAATAACAAGTTACAAATCACAAAATTCCAATTTAAACAGGCTAGCCATTTAACTTTGCCTAAAGCGAATACTCGTCAGACGAATCTCTTTATTCAATGCGAATATTTTATGAGACAAATCACGACATTTCACAAAAACCTTCGTCAGACGAGTACTATCCCGCAAGCAAACTTAAACGGCTAGCCTTTAAACATGCTCTTAACTATCAACTCGCACAACTCGCAAGATTTTTCTCTATAAGTTTTTAGACTTTATAAATTAACTTTACCTTTACTTTTTAATGTATTATGTGTCATTCAATGAGTAATTTGCATATAGCCTATGTTTGAATATGAAATAGTTATTCACTCATTGAAAATTCACTCATTCAGCCATTAGAAAATTAAACATGAAAAAAATATATGTTGTAGTAGTTCTGTTCTTGTCCTTTCTAATTATTAATCCGACATTTGGAAACATTAACACAAGTGCTACTACAAGTTTACCCGATACTATTTTCCCCAATCCCATCAGCCTCGTCGAAGATGAAACACGACTGATATGCCCTGATTTGACGGGTTTTTTCCCTCCTATCACGGTGACAAATCTGCAATGCGAACCATTAGAATTTGGTACGATAGGCAACATTGGTATAGGCGATGAATGTGCAGTATACACTTCCGGTTTTGCAGCGGGTGTAGATATACTCTGTCTTGAAGTCTGTGATGCCAACATGTGCGAAACCTTCATTTTTACGATAAATGTCAACCCCAACCTACCGACTGCCATTGACGATGTAACCACTGTTGAATCGGGTGGTAATGTTCTTATTTTTGTACTTGACAACGATAATTTTATGTTTTCGCCGGAAGTAGGCATTCTAGGATTTCCGACAAATGGTGCAGCACAGGTGGTTAGTATCCCCGGCGGGGTAAGTGCGATTTCTTACACTCCGAATGAAGGTTTTTGTGGTACAGATTCGCTACGTTATCAGCTATGTGTAAACGGCGATTTGCTATGCGATGAAGCACAAGTCACTATCGAAGTAACCGGCTGCGACATCTTTTCCCCGACTACTATTTACAATGGTTTTTCGCCAAATAATGATGGTATCAACGATTTTTTCGTCGTAGAAGGACTGGAAGATACGGATACCGAAGAACTCTCCATTTTCAATCGTTGGGGCAATCTTGTCTTTTTTGCCCAAGACTATCAAAACAATTGGGATGGTACTTGGAACGGCGAAGACCTGCCCGATGGCACATATTTTTATATCATTGAGGTCAGTGGAGATGTTTTTGAAGGCTTTATTCAATTGCAAAGATAGGCGATAGGAGAGGAGAGATAAGAGAGGTGAGACGCGAGTTTTTTTATTGTGAATATTTTTAATGTAAAATGTAAAACTCACATTTCTGTTAAATTTTTTCGAGTTATTAAATATTCCGAATGAGGTCATTTTTCTTATTGAAATTCAAAATTTTCATAAGCTAATTCAAAATAAAATTTAGATTTCAAATTAATTTTAATAAAATATTAATTTTAAATTATTTATTATTAACTGAAAAATCAATAAAATTTTGAACTCGAAAAAATTTAACAGAAATGTGAATATAAAATAACAAATTTAAAATCCCGTCATTCGTCGGGACAAGTTGTAAAAGTGCCAAACAGTATGCGAGTATTATTTTTATTTATTTAAATAATTAAAAATTAATTCAAAAAATGTCTCGCGTTCTACTCCTTTTAAATTTTACAACTTGTCCCGATAAATATCGTGGATTTATTATTTTACATTTTATATTAAGACAATATCCTGATTTTTAAACGGGAAAAAACATGAAAAGAATAATCATAGCAGCAACAATACTGCTTTTCAGTTTACCGGGAATCGCACAGCAAGACCCGATGCTGACACAGTATATGTTCAACACGCTTTCCTACAATCCGGCATATGCCGGAAGTCGGGATGGTATGAGTATCAACATATTGCACCGCGACCAGTGGTTGGGTTTTAATAATAATGAGGGCAAACCCGTTACGCAGATTTTTACCCTGCACACGCCTGTACGCAGCGACCGCGTGGGCTTTGGTCTGACCGTTTCGCGTGATGTTATTGGTGTTACCAACCAAACGGGTATACAAGCCCAATATGCCTATCGCATCCCAACAGGCAAGGGGCATCTTTCGCTTGGTTTGCAAGGTGGCGCATATAATTGGCGAGCCGATTTTTCGACTGCCAACGGCAATCTCACCCTCCAAAATGCCAATGACCCTGCCTTTATTGCCAACGACCAAAATATACGCAATCTCTGGATACCCAACTTCGGTGCAGGACTTTATTTCTCTACCGAATCACTGTATTTGGGCTTTTCTGTACCACATATTTTGGATGGTGATTTGAGGCGTGAGGGTATTGACCCCGATTCGCCCAATCTTTTTGCACGTCAGTATCGCCATTATTATGCGATGGGTGGCTTGGTGATGAAATTGAGCGAATCCGTACATTTCAAACCTTCTTTTTTGATAAAAAATGTGGGTTTATTCACCGAATTTCGCGAGCAAGCCAACGATGCCAGCTTAGGCATTTCCGCACCTACCGAGTTTGATATTGATGCCTCCTTACTCTTCAACGAAACCCTTTGGTTGGGCATCTCATTTCGCTCTGCTTTTGAGGGAGTCAATGGCATCAGTTCATCTGATTCGGTAGATTTTTGGGCATCTCTCCAATTTGCTAATGGCTTACGCATTGGCGCAGCTTATGATTTCCCATTAACCGAAATTCGCCAAGTCTCTTCCGGTTCATACGAAGTTATGGTCGGTTTTGATTTGAATTATGATAAAGATAAAATAGTTACACCGCGTTATTTTTAGTGTTGTGGTATCGTGGTGTCGTAGTGTTTTAGTTATGAAAAATATTACGATAACCATATTACAACGACACAACAACACTACGACACAACAACACTACGACACAACAACACTACGACACAACAACACTACGACACAACAACACATTCATGAAAATGAAATTCAGAATAATAATCACACTAATTATCTGTTGCCTGTTTATCGGGAATACCGAAGCGCAACAGAAAAAGCTCAAAAAGGCAGATAAAAGTTTCAAGGCACTCAATTATCAAAAAGCCATTACCTATTATTTGGATGTATTGGACAAGCGCGATATTTCTTCCGCTAAAATAAAATTGGCAGAGTGCTACCGCAAAATTGGCGATATGAACGAAGCCGCATTTTGGTACGGTCAGGTCGTCCGTTTGCCGGAGGTAAAGCCTGTTCACAAACTCTACTATGCCCAAGCCTTACAAGGCACAGGCAAGTGTGAGCAAGCAGACCGTTGGTTCAAGGAGTATGCCTCCGAAGTACCCTCCGACCAACGCGGTCAAATCCTTGTCAATGCCTGCGAACAAACTACGGTTAATCAACTCAAATCCGTTGGGTCGGACTACTATCGCACCCAACAGGTAGAAGATGTCAATACGCGACTAGACGATTTTGGCGCAGCCTTTTTCCGTCAGGGCATCGTATTTACTTCCGAGCGCGACAGAGGCGCGGCTGTACGCCGTATACATACATGGACAGGCAACCCGTTTTTAGAATTGTATTATGCCGAAATTCAGCCAGAAAGCAGTGGTTTTACTTTTGGTGTTCCTGTCAAATATTCTTCTAAAATCAATACCAAATTCCACGATGGACCTGTGACATTCAATGGTGAACAAAATCGTATTTATTTTACCAGAAATAATGTTGAAAATAATAAAGTAGGACGCGACGGCGAGGGCATTGTTCGCCTCAAAATATACACCGCAAGCCTCGAAAATAATGATTGGAAGAATATCAAAGGTATGTCCTTCAATAGTGAAGAATACTCAACCGCACACCCAACCGTCACTCCCGATGGCACTACGATGTACTTCACTTCTGATATGCCCGGCGGTACGGGTGGTATGGATTTGTACATAAGTATGCTTGACAACGGACGTTGGGGACCTGCCATCAATATGAACGCCTATGTACCCGGTATCAATACCGAAGGTGACGAGATTTTCCCCTTTGTACACGACGATGGTACGCTTTATTTTGCCTCAAATGGTCATGCAGGACTCGGTGGATTAGATATTTTTTATTCAAAAAATACCGAAGGCGCATGGTCGCCTGTACAAAATATCGGCTCGCCTATCAATAGCTATTCCGACGATTTCAGCCTTACATATAGCGCAGATAAAAGCATCGGTTTTTTCTCATCCAACAGAAAAGGCGGCAATGGAAACGATGACCTATATATGTTCCAACGCTTTGCCGTAGATGTAGAAGTACTTGTTTATGATAAAAATACAGGCGAACCCATTGATGCCGCAAGCGTAGAAACCAATATCAATGAACGCCAATTTACCACAGGCAGCGATGGGCGTATTTTCTTTGAAATGCCGGTAGACCGCACCGCCCGCGTAGAGGCTGACCGCGAAGATTATCAGGCAAATTCATCTACTGCCAATACCCGCGCCCAGAAAGCCGGCGAAAAAATCCTCGTCAATATCGGCTTAGATAGACCCCTCGAATTTGAGTTGGCAGGAACGGTACGCAACAAAACGGGAGGTATCATCAGCAAAGCTGACCTTACTATCACCAACGACTGCGGCGAGCCTGTTGATGTCCTTCAAACGGATGTTGCCGGACAATTTTCCTTTAGCTTGACACCCAATTGTTGCTACCTAATTAAGGCAGAAAAGAATGGCTTCTTGGTAAACACGACCAATGTATGTACACGCGGCAAAAGGTCATCGCAGACCATTAATAGTGTTGTCCAATTGGACCCCGTACCAAGTTCTACGGGCGAAACTATTGTAGAAACTGTCACAACGACCACGCCGACTACAACACCGTCTTCTTTCCCGACACCGCCTGCGCGTCCTTTGGGTTTTCCGACTTTGTATCACGATTTTGATAAAGCACCTGTACAAGAATTGTATCAAGATGAACTAACGATTATCTACAATTTGATGTCTGCCAATTCGTCGGTTATTATCGAAATTGCCTCACACACCGATGCACGCGGACCTGCAAATTACAACCAACAACTTTCCGCCCGCAGGGCAGGTGAAGTGGCAGATTATCTCAAAGGCAGAGGCATTGAAGACAACCGCCTCAATGCCACCGGATACGGCGAATCCCAACCCGTCAACGAATGTACAGACGGCGTGAAATGCAACGAAGAAAAGCATCAGGAAAATCGTCGTACAGAAGTGCGCGTAGTCGGCAACCAATAATGCAATCCTCCTACGAATTGTAGAGAAAATTCATGAACTTTCTCTACAAATCAGAAAAATATAAGAAGGGCAAAATCGGCATCGGTTTTGTCCTTTTTCATTAGAGCATACCCGTCAGACGAATCCGCCTGAATTTTTCCCTTTGAATTGACAAGCATGCTCTAATTAAATGCTTTGTATATCGAATGTTGTGAACATTTCAGAGAATTTTAGGGAATACATATTCAACTTGGGGTTAAGTTGAATATAGGTTCTTCTGCATATTTTGCGGAAGCGTTATATGTATTGCTTTTTTAACTTTGGGAGTTATGCTCACTCGTCGGACATTTTCAAAATGTCCGACGAGTA
>CALCMV010000140.1 GCA_937967535.1 uncultured Saprospiraceae bacterium | reverse complement strand
TAATTGATTTTAAATAGATAACAAAGAAATCTTGTCGTCTGACATTTTGAAAATGTCCGACGACTTACGCTCATCCTCCAATTTCAATACAAGACGATTTACAAAATCGTTTTACGTTCCACTAAATTCCTAGATGAGCCTTTAAATTTGAGTTTAAACTTGTTCTTAAACTTAAACTTAAACTTGTTCTTAAACTTAAACTTAAACTTGTTCTTAAACTTAAACTTAAACTTAAACTTGTTCTTAAACTTAAACTTAAACTTGTTCTTAAACTTAAACTTTACTTAGGCACTCTTGATGATATACCATTATTCTGTTCCCAAAATATTTTATCCTCTCCCGTAACATCGCCATCCAAATTAAAATCAGTATTTAGGTATTCAAGGAATAAACCATTATCATCTACCCAAATAGATTTATCCGTACCGTTAATATCATAACTGCTTACGTCGCTTATTTGCGAAGCATCACCGGCAAACATCAACCAATTATTCGCAGCGATTTCTTTCTGACCAAAACTCGTAGCATCCCGATAGGAGTTTGCCGTCCGAAAATCATGTACCAATGAACGCCCGGAAATAGCCACGGGCTGCGGCGACATCACTCCAATATGGTTGCGATGTTCGATAAGGATATAAAGCGGCGAGGGTGTACTATCGGTCAATACACAATCATCTACAAATTGTACTGTACCATCTTTTAGAAGCAATGCCGCCGCCGCTTTGATTTCAGTAGCTTTGGCTATGCCTGTACGGAAAGAAACCAATACCCAATCTACCACATCGGGGCTATAATCGGCATTGGTAAAGGCGGCACCCTCTGTTCCCATATAGTTCCATGGGGCGGTATCATAAGGTTGTCCGATTTGAGTGGAAGCAGTTTGTCCGGGCAATATTTTTCGGAGGGTACTGAGGTCGGTACGCATATTTGCATTGCCATCGTATGCACCTTCGAGCCAAACATGCAAATCAAGGTCAATACATACAGCATCTACATGAATGTACACGCTTCCACTTGAACAAGACTGCGGAGTACCATCGTCGCACACATGATAGGTAAAGGAATCAACTCCTACAAAACCCGCATCGGGGAAGTAGAAATAAGTCCCGTCACTCTGCAATATCGCATTACCATTCTGCGGATAGATAATCGGATTCATTATCATTGTCAGGTTGTGTCCTTCTATATCTGTATCATTGATAAGCAAATTGCCGATGGCAGTGCTGTCTTTATTGATATTGATAGTGTCGTTGGCAATGATAGGTGCATCATTGATAGCTATCACATTGATAGTGACATCGGCAGTACTACACAAAACAGGCTGACCGTCATTGCAAACGCGATAGGTAAAATTGTCTGTACCCGAAAATTCAGCATTAGGCGTATAATTGAAACTACCATCAGTATTCAAGACCAACGTACCATTCGAGACATCACTAATCGGTGTGCTTGCTAAAGTCAGATTGTTGTCATAAGGGTCATTATCATTATTTAAGAGGTTGCCAGTCAGTGAATTATCTTCACTTGTCTCATAAAAATCAAATACAGCATCGGGATAATCACTGCATACATCCACAAATACACTTTGATGAATCGTATCTGTACAATGCTCGTATTCGATAATCAAGTCTATCCCAAATGTACCTTCGCTACTCCAATAGGTAGAAGCATTTGTACCTGTAAATGATGATGGGTTTCCTTGCTCAAAGTGCCATTGATAATTTGCGTTTGTAATACCAATATTGGGGGCAAAAGAGGCGGTAGTCAGATGACACAAGGAAGCCGGAACGACAATTCCATTGGTCGGACAAGCCTCTTGTTTGACGGCTAATGTAAACCAATCATCATCCTCAAATTCGACCCCTTCAAACGTGATAATATTATTGGAAATACTGCCTCCTTGAAAGTGTGTACGGGCATTGGAAAAATCGCCGTCGTCACTGTCAATAAGTACTGCAAAATCATTTAGATTACTCAAACCCAAGCCCAGACCGGCAAGATTAAAACTAAGATTGACCTTACCGACATCGCCTGTTTCTGTAACGCGCCATGCTCGTGTGAGTCGTTCGGTGCTTGTACTTGGAACCTCTAAATTCGTTTTTGTTGTAGCAGCTCCATCATGCCCCCATACCAAGAAATCTCCTTGATTCAAACCATTGGTAGTTGCCATTTTGACGATAGCATCTGCCTGTGTATTCATGGATTCGTTTTGGAGCAAACATTGAGTCAAATCCATACCGATACCTGCGATATTATGAGGATAATTGGTATGCCGATAATATACATGACTGTTTACTTCAATGCCGGTGCCGTATTTTATGGCAAGGTAGGACTCAATATGATGTCTCTCATCGTCCGTTAGCATTTTATCATAAATAATTAGTTCGGCTAAGTCCCCTTTCCAATGATTAGAAGTTTCATTATCGCTGCCACCTGCGTCAAATTCTTGCCCCAATGAAGCACGGTCTGCCCCCGAACTATGCATTTCCCCCATCCAAGGAACAGCTTTTGTACTGTTGATATAGCCCTCTGCACGAGTGTCAGGAGTAAGTTTGCATGATACAATAACTTTTTTACCAATAAAATTTTCGTTAGAAAGTGCTGGTACATCATCATCATAAATCAATTCTCCGTTAGTATGATGTCCAAATTTAATTCGATTATTGCCACCGAAATTGCTAGATAAATAGTAACCGGCATCATTATCAGCATAAGGAAGTAAGACGGCAAAAAAAGTAGCCTCCCCCGCGATTACGCTTGCTATACTATTGATTCTCAGCCAATCATCAAGACCATCAAATCGTACTATCGGATGACCGTTTATGATATTTTCGTGGTAATCCGGTGATTTGGCTACTAAATATTGAATAGCATCATTGCCATGCGGACTTTGGTCTCTCCATGTATTTACATTACCACCGTTAGGCGCAAGTAAGCCGTTGTACTCTGTACCTGCATCTGCCCTCAACCATAACTTGAGATGGCTAAATGGTTCGCCGGGTCCGCATATGATTTCATTGCTGCTTCCGGGGGTTTTTACGCCTTGTAGTGCCATCCAGTTGATAGGGTTCGCATTGTCCGAAAGAGGATTAATCACTGAAAGAGAAGCCCCGAAACCATCTGCCCCTATAGGCCAGGGGCTGCTATCATTATATGCCACTGAATCTACCATACATGAGTGGTCAGAGTAAAGAAATAACCTATCGTTATCATTATTTAATTTGAGTCCGGGACAATAAATATAATTGTCGATAGTAGGGAATTGGCTATTAAATAAGGAGACATTTTCTACCAGTACCAAAAAACCATTTGCCGGAATTACTGTACCCGACGGAATGGTATAGGCAGTATTTTGATAATGCACTTTCCAATCAGAAATATTTGCCAAAGCAGACGACATATTATGCAATTCCAACCAATCGCCCGAATCATTATCGGAATTGGAATTGTAATTAATTTCATTAATCACAATATCCGTTATCTCATTGATACAAGGATTGCTAATATTGTTGGGTGCAGCAGGTGTACCGTATAGAGCATTGCTCTGAGTAGAAGGCACCCAGCTACCCGCAAGGTCATTATCATGTGCAGGCGAAATGAGGGACAGTGTAGGTCCGGTTCCGTCGGGTTCGGTGACCCACGGAGCCTCATTGTCAAAATTCACTATATCAACCGGACAGCGATGCTCGTCAAAAAGCCCTATGGATTCTCCATTACGACTTATTCCGAATCCAAGATTTCCGATATAATCACTTACCGAGGGAAATACATTTTTAAAACTAAGATTATCCCTGACAATTACTAAAAAACCATTTGCCGGAATCGTCGTTCCGTCAGGAATTTTATAAAAATGATAGGCATCGTGAAACTCCCAATTTGAAATATTGATGCTGCTTGTAGTTGTATTGTGCAATTCGACCCAATCATCAGCAAAAGGTGACATTGGTGATTTATAATTTATTTCATTGATAACGATTGAATTATATATATTGCAAGTGTTAAACGAATTGAGTCGTCCGGGTGTACCACTATAATTGTTGGAGGCTGACCAACTTGTACTTTGGGCATTATCCAATGTAGGAGATAGTAGCGACAGGCTCGGTCCTTGCCCTGCGGGTGTGCTTGCCCATTCACCGCCTACGCCATAATTTAATCCATCAACAGGACAACCTGATTCATCGAGCAAGGCAATCATATCTCCCAAACTACTAAAACCCAAGCCCGTAGGTCCGACCACATTTACGCCCGGATGCGCGGCTTTGAATAGCGTAGTATCTCTGGCAAATACCAAATATTCTCCGGCAGCTATCATGGTACCCGCCGGAATGGTATAAGTGGAATCCAAATCTATAATTGACCATCCGCTGAGGTCATAAGTAAAGGGCGAATTATTGTACAATTCCACCCAATCATCTGCATTGAGCGCAAAAAACTCTTTAACATATTTATAATTAATTTCATTGATAATGATTTCAAAAGATGAAATGGAGCAGGAGAGCATATTTTCGGCACGCGGTGTGCCATATGTGCCTTGCGAATGTCGCCAACTGACTGCCAGTGTATTATCAAAATCGGGATTTATCAATTCGAGCGAATATCCATGACCATCGGCGAGTGTATCCCATGTCATTATATCATTATACTGTACACTATCAATAAGATTGTCGAATGGGTCGGACAGGGCAATATATTCGCCGTCATCACTCAATTTTCCGTCATAATCTCCATCTGGTTTGAAGCCATATTTTTCAAAAAAAGCCAAGCTATCGCGTGCCAGTACCATAAAGCCATTCGGTTGAATAACTGTATTTTTATCGAATGTAAAACGAATACCATCCACAAATTTTACATCCGCCAAATAAATCGCATCCGGTCCATTATTTTTTATTTCAATAAACTCATAGTTCTCACCATCATCCATAAGTATGGAGTCTGCCGGATGGTAATTTATTTCATTAATAACGAGCGGAGAATAATCTTGCGGAAAATAAAATACAACAGGGCAGGAGGCACTCCATTCCGAATTGAGCAATACCCGCGCACGTACCTCTACCACTCCGCCCGACAAAGTAAATGGCGTGGTATATTGTTGTGCCGAAGATGATATGCTGCCGCCCGGCGTGCGGGGGTCTGTGCCATCAGTGGTGTAATAAATCGTACCTTGATTATTGGGGTTGAGTAGTGCGAGTTGGAAACCGGGAAACACTTGTCCGCCAAACTGACTATACACCGGCGGGTCAATGGTCGGATAATATCCGGCAGCTACCAATTCGTTGAGTACAAAACTGCTGCGATTAGGAAAAAAATCATTCAAATACCAATCAACATTATTGAGCCAGTCGGCTTGGCTTTCGCCCCAACGCGCAGTTTCGGCAATCACGCCTTCCCGTATTTCACTGACGCGGTATTGGAAACGCTCTCTTGCTTTTTGTGGAGTCAATGCGCCTTCATTGAAAAAGTGTTTATAAATCCTGTCTCGCATAATCGCCTCAAAATCAGGATTTTGCATAATTAGTGAAATATTGAATCCCGCACTTAAAGTAAGCTGAGGGTCAATGTAGCTATCCAACAAAGTACGGTCTAAGTCCCATTGAAAAAACTGAAATTTTTCGCCCGAAGCACGTCGGCGAGCCATATACCAGTTATTCTGGGGCCAGTCCGTATTGCCCTGATACCATGAAAGGAGATGGTAATCAATATAATTTTCAATATCTACATCTTCGGCAAAACCTGTATAATCGCCACTGATGAGTTTTGTATTGGCGGCTGCCCATGCGTTAGTTGTGCCTTCTGCTACCGTACTATTTTTTATGACATCATATTCCTCCTTTTCGCCACCACGATATTCTTCCTGAAAACTCTCATCCGGCAATTCGTGGACATGATACATTCCATTATATTCGCCATTTACATATACGTGCATATATACACCATGCGGCGAATCCCAGCCCATCGCAAGTTGGCTGTCGTAGCCCCAACGATTGCGAAGAAAAACGCTTGGTCCGATTTGCCACCAATCGCTGTTGACAATATTATCTTGTGAACCATAACGAAGGTTAATTTTGTCGAATTCATTCGTCGCAAAATCACTGTATGGGGTATCCGAAAAAAGGTCGTGTTTGAATTTTTTCTGCCCATACTGTTCTTGAAAATAAACGCGCATCGTCTTTTTGGGATAGATATTGGCAGCGCCTCCATTGGTATTGCGAATGCCCATATTGGCTTGACAATTTTTCTCTTCGTTGGGGTACAAAAATTCAATAGAGCCACGCACCATATCGTCCGAATTTATCGGAGAATCTGTGACAATAGAAATGGTCGGAATATCTAATAAAGATACCGTCAATTCCTGATTTGTGGCAGCACCCAAGACCCCATTAAGATAGATATAGGAATGGGTAAACACCTCAGTGGTATCCGTAGGCGTGTAAGCCATAGCACGTAACAGAGTAGTCGCATCCATAAAAATAGGGAGTGTATACGTAATACCTGCACCCGGCTTCGGCTCCGAACCATCTAAGGTATATACTATCGTAGCACTTGCTTCATCTGTTTGAAGATTGACAAATAAAGGTTCATTGGAAAGCACTCTTTCAGTGCTAAAATAAACATTATCAATGGTTTGTGCATGTATTGTATGGGCAATGAGGCATAGTACCCATGCGAGATAAGTCTTAGCATTCATGTATTTAGTATTTGTTTTAAAGAGGTCGGGTACCGTTTTTTGTTCGAGTAATTTGTGGTATTTCGTCTTTCTGAAAATTGAATTTCTACATGTACTCATACTTTGTGAGTAAATATTTTTGATAGAGTATGCCACATCAGGGTGAAGTGAGTATTAAATGAAAAAAAGCAATATTTTAATCATAAAAGCAAGGCAAGAACAGGCAATTTTGAGACAGTTTTTTTTCGTTTTTTTCAAAAAATAGCATAACAAAAAGCAAGGGCAATTTTGCAAAATTCAAGCATGTTGGGAACTAAGAAAACAGGGAAAAATAATCTAGCTATTTAAATTATTTTTTCTCATATATCTCCTTGAACTTTCCCTAATCCCGATAGGTGTTGGGAGGGAGTATTTGTGTCAAATTTGAGCAAACACATAAAAATAGCTGCGTCAATTCGGGTAGATTATTTTCTTCATATTCCTCAATTTGCTTGTCACAAATGGTGAATTATATCAGTAATTTTTGTAGCAATGACGGTCTAAATTGAACCAACATAAGTACACTGTAAAATGCCTCCCAATAACTATCGGGATTTAGTACGCAAGCAAAGCATTTTCATTATTTTTATTTTTAATAAATTGAGTGTAACACACATTTGTGGAAGTTCAATATTAGAGTGTACTTTTTAGGCGCATAGCGTCGATACCATTTGTAACACCTAATGTCCAATTACCCGAAAAAGGCGCGTAGCGTTGTCCCCCTTAATACGTCGGTTTTAATAGTGCCGCCGCTATGCGGCTTAGGAAGTTGTGGGGCTAATCATTGGTTACAAAGTGTTCCGACGCTATGCGCCTAATATTACGAATCCATTTATGTGTGTCACACTCTAATAAATTCAAAATTGGCGAAGACATTGAATTAATAGTAAATAAATTAAAATTAATATTTCATTAAAAACAATTTAATAGTAATGACAGTTTTGGATGGAAGAGTTAGTTCCAAAATCCAGATTAAATTTGTGAAGAAATTTATTTTGCAGTACACCAAGACATTTATTGATGTATACTAACAAAACAATACAAGCATACGAAAATCCTTCTTCTAACTTCATTGATGCCCTCTACATGGATAGCCCTGTGTGTATGATGATGCTTGGGTATGACTTGAGTATTGTTTCTGCGAATAAGGCTTTTCACAATACTTTCGGATACTCCGAAGAAGAATTGGCACAGCTAAATTTTATTGATTTAGCGGCAGATAAATTTGATGCTTCTACCAAACATTTTATTAGTTATTTGCAGGTACTTCAAAAAGACCATGTGGGTTTAAAATTGATTTATCAGAAATCAAATAAGGATAAAATTGTGGCGATTACACATGTCAGAAATCTTAGTGGAAGTGAATATGGAAGCGGGTGTTATGTATTTACTTTTGAATTGTCTGAAGCACTATCGAAAGAAGAAGAATATAAAATGAAGCGGGATGCCGTATCTGCCATTAATCGGGAAATGGCACTTTCTGTAGATGAGAGTTTTTTGGACAAATTGGTACGCAGCATTTCCGAAACCCTGGATATTCCCTATGTTTTGGTGGGTAAATATGATGAAGATGAAAATTCTATTGTCACGCAATCTTTTTGGATGCGGGATAAATTTGTACGCGATTTTAAATATAGTTTGAATTATACGCCTTGCGAATTGGTTGTCAAAAAGGGTGCGACAAAGGTTTTTAAAAAAGATGTTCAGAAAAGCTTTCCAAAAGACGGGGACTTGGCAGACCTCAATGTACAAGGCTATATTGGTTTGCCTCTCATCAATGCCCGCGATGAGGTCATCGGACATATTGTAACGATGGATTCCAGCCCGCTTGAGTATACGGATTTGATGATTTCATTATTAGAGGCTTATTCTGTACAGGTGGTTGCCGAGTTGGAGTGTATCAACACTCAAAATGCTTTGAAAGACAAAGAATCGCACTATCGCGCCTTGTTCGACAATAGTTTTGACGGGATTATGATATATGATATTTATGAGGGGCAGGTCATTGATTATAACCAACAAGCTGCGGAGTATATGGGCTGTAAACCGGATGAGGCAAGGGGGGTTCATCCTACTAAATTTATGCCTGAATATCAGCCGAATGGAAAAAAATCATATGAGGTGGCAGCCTATTATCTCAAAGAGGCTTTGATTAACGGGAGAGCCAATTACGAATTTACACACAAAAAAATAAGCGGTGAATTGATATGTACGGAAAATACAATCATTCGATTGCCGGCACCTTCTGACCATATGGCAGTGTATATTTTGCAGGACATCACAGCGCGAAAGAAAGCGGAAGAAGCCATCAAAGAAAAAAATCTGGAACTTCAGAGGTATATTGATTCCAATTTGCAGTTGGAAAATTTTGCTTATGTCGCTTCGCATGATATGAAAGAGCCGCTACGCAATATCGGCAATTTTACCCAACTTCTTCATCGTCGTTATCATCATTTGATGGATGAGGATGGCAAAGATTTCATCAACTATATCATCAAAGGCGTAAAAAGTATGAATCTGTTGATAGATGATTTACTGTCTTATTCGCGTGTAAATTCTTTGGAATATAGCATGCAAAAAACTAATCCTAAAGATATTATACTTTTGATAAAACATAATTTGAGTAAAAGCATCGAAGAACGTAATGCAATATTAAACATCAAAAAACTCCCCAAAACGGTTCATGTAAATAAGACCATGTTTACTCAACTTTGCCAAAACCTTATTGCCAATGCCATCAAATTTACACCTCCCGATACCGACCCGCAGATAGTCATTGACACAAAAGACGAGGTTGATTTTTGGCGATTCTCTATACAAGATAATGCCATAGGCATCGCTCCCGAATACTATGAACGTATTTTTGTTTTATTCAAAAAATTGCACAACAAAACCAAATACGAAGGTACAGGCATTGGCTTGGCTATTTGCAAAAAAATTGTAGAGAAACACGGAGGAAGAATATGGGTAGAATCCGAACTCGGCAAAGGGGCTACTTTTTACTTTACTATCCCTAAATAATGGTTAATGGTTAATGGTTAATTTTCGCGCAGCGAAAATTAACCATTAAGTAGTTGGATTGGGTTAAGCGACACTTTCAGTTTTCATAATTCATTGAAAATGAATTATGAAAACTTAAACTTAAACTTTCCCGACAGCTGTACGGGATAAACTTAAACTTAAACTTAAACTTACTGTCTCCTTCCGTAAGAATCGCTGAGTTGAGTTTGGAGGTTGCTCAATTCATTGATGAGGTTTTGCAAATCCTGATTTTTTTGCTCAATTTCCATCATTAGTGTATTGACTTCTTCATGGTCTTCGGGGGTCATTTCATCTTTGTAGGCATTTTCGAGTTGTTGTTGCATAGTAGCCATATCGCTGACAAATTTCTGCAATTCATTTGCCTTTTCGTCCACTTGTAATTGGAGGTCGTCAATAGCCTCTTTGGATTCTGTTTTTGCGGTAGATTCACCGCCAAATGATGCCACGAAAGGAATATTAAACTCAAATTCAATATTCAAAGGCTCGCTAAATGCACTACCTTTTGAAATACGCATACCAATTGTATTGTCCAATTCCTGTTCTACGCGCACTCCTTTTGGCGTGAATATCAACAAAGAAATCGCCTCTTGGATGGTCTTGTCGCCTATCACGATTTCATTGTTGAGTCCCGGCATTTTGATAATAAATTCTTTGCCGCTTTTGCCTGTCATCACCTCATAACGCCCAATTTGCATCAAACTTTCCAATACTTCCGACCCCACACCCTCTTGGTGCTGTACGTCCACCAAAATTCGCAATTTGTCACCGTCCCATTCTTTCACGCCTGCCGGAATATCAATATTGAGCAAAATAGTAGAGCTGTTTTCAGGGTCAATGGTTTTAACATAAGATGTCTGTTCTTGTGCTGTCGCAAAATGTGCCATAATGACGCAGCAAAAGAGTATAACCAGATTTTTCATATTCGTTTGATAATTAAAATTAAGAAATGATTGTTATCGGCAATTAACCGAAAACCATACCAAAGCAATGCGACAATGCCGAAATATGATAATCCATCAATAAAAATCATTGTAGCATTGTACATTATCAGCACAAATTTAAAGCATTTCTTTGGATTATTTATTTAAACTTAAACTTTCCCGACAACTGTACAGGATAAACTTGTACTTCCACTTACCTAAGTACATGGACAGAAATTTGATAGAAGATGGCTTGGCATTAGAATTGTATTTTTAGTTCGTCGATAGTCCGTAGTTGATAGTCGATAGTTACTTTTTAAAAACAAAATATAAGGTGACTTCGTTAAACGGGTATCGTCAGATTAGCGTTTTTTATAAAATATTGGCACGAAAATATCCGTATCTTAAAGTAAATATTTTTCCATCTAATTAACAGTAAAATGACAATACAAGAATTTGAAAAACTCATTGAAAAACACGACTTAATCGAACATAAAGAATATTTGGTCAATCAATTTCGACCTGCCATTGAAATGTTGCCATACAAAGGCGAGACAAAATTAGGGGGAAGTCGTTTTGGAGGCATGCCTGACTTGCCATCAGGAGCGACTTGGCCCGCCTACAATGACATTCCTTATGTATTTGTAGGGCAAATTAATTTTGAAGAACTGCCTGATAATGAGATGCTTCCCAAGATAGGACTACTGAGCATTTTTGCTTCGTATGTAGATGATCCCGGAGAAGAAGAGAGACCAGAGTTGTTTGACGAAGGAGGGATTCATTTGATATACACAAAGGATACGGATGCTCTTGCAGCTTTGACTATACCCGAAGGTACAAAATCGGTACCTGCTACTCCGATAAATTTCTCATTGACAGGTGATATAGCTTATAATATATGGATGGAACCCCATTACGAAGATGGCGAATATGGCGAATATGGAATAAAGGGCAAGCATCATGCTTTGAGAAGAGCTTTGCATCCGAATATCAGATCTCCTTATTTTAATTTGACCGCATCTAATACAAGTGCATACAACGAGTACTTCAAAATATTAGAAAATAAGAGGCATCAACTATTAGGCTACTATGAAAGTCACCAACTTGATAATATAGATCCTTGTGATGAGGCTTATACACCCTTAATTATACTTGATTCTTGCGGTGTTTTAGATTGGGATTGGGGAGACGGAGCTATGATATGTATTTCTATAGAAAAAGACAAATTGAAAGAGGCGGATTTTAGTTCGATTGATGTCTATCACGATTAATCAAGTGATTAAACTTACTCCAAATCAACGTCACAAATTTACGAAAATAAAGATTATGAAATTCATAAAGCGTTTTTTTTATTTCTTGTTAATTCTCCTCTTCTTATTCGTAGGAGCATTGATAGCGATTCCTTATTTTTTTAAGGATAAAATCGTTGCTCGTGCCAAAACGGAGATGAACAACAATCTCAAGGCAAAAGCTGATTTTGGTGATTTGAATATCTCGCTGATTCGTAGTTTTCCGAATGTGAGTTTGGGTTTGAATGATATTATAGTGGATGGTGTGGATGAATTTGAAGGGCTTCGATTAGCAGAAATTGACCAACTCCGCGTGACGGCAGATGTTATGTCTGTCATTAAGGATGACCGACCTATCGAGGTCAAATCTTTTACCATAAATGATGCAGATATTTATGTAAAAATACTAAAAAACGGCAAAGCGAATTATGATATTGTCAAAATAAATAATAACGAAAAAGAAACCGACACAAGTGATTCCAATTTTAATTTATCACTAAAAAAATACGCGCTCAAAAACAGCAATATTACCTACGACGATGCTGCCTCTGCGACCTTTGCTCAAGTGAAAGGTATCAATCATACGGGTAAAGGTGATTTTGCGAGTACGGTCTTTGATTTGGTCACGCAAACGAAAGCCGATAAATTGACCGTAAAAAACGCTGGCATCACCTATATCAATGATGCCGAAGCCGATATTGACCTCAGCTTCAAAGCCGATATGAATAGCAGCAAATATAGCATCACAGAAAACGATATTCGACTGAATGACTTACAGTTACGCCTGATTGGTTGGGTAGCACCGATTGGTGATGATATTGATATGAACCTCAAATTTGATACGCCGCAGAATGAATTTAAACACCTCCTCTCGATGGTGCCGGGTGCTTATATTGATAATTTTAAACGAGTAAAAACGGAGGGTAAAATGGCATTGCGCGGTACACTCAAAGGCACGTACAGCGACACCAAAATACCCGCACTCGACCTCAAAATGGATGTAGAAAATGCGAGCTTCCAATATCCTGATTTGCCGATGGGTATGACGGAGATTAATGCAAAAGCAAGTGTGATGAGTCCTGATAGTGATTTGGATAAAATGGTGGTGGATGTGCCTGCTTTTCACTTCCAATTGGGTGATAATCCGTTCAATCTGATTTTCAACCTACGCACACCTATGAGCGACCCGCAGGTGAAGGCAAAAGCAAGAGGAAAAATTGGTTTGGCAGACCTCGCCAAAGCCTTTCCGATGGAAGGTGTGGAGTCATTAAGCGGCTTGATTGATGCAGATGTGGATGTGGATACGCGCCTATCGTATATCGAAAACAAACAATACGAAAATGTGGACATGAAAGGTGATGTCAGCATCATTAATTTGAATTATGAAGCAAGCAATATGCCGCCTGTGATTGTGAAAAATGCCAAATTGGATTTCACGCCACAACGAGTGAATATTCCGGCTTTTGATGCGCTTTTGGGTAAGAGTGATGTGCAGGCTTATGGCGAAATTGACAACGTTTTGGCTTACTTTTCACCCGAAAAAACGATGAAAGGTATTGTCACAATTCGCTCCAATTCATTGGATGCAGATGAATGGATGAGCGACACAAAAAATTCACCCGAAAATACGGATATGACCGTACAGACTGTCGAAAATGAGGAAGTTTTTGACCGTTTTGATTTTGATATTGATGCAGAATTTAAGCAAATTAAATACGATAAATACGAACTTAAAAATACGAAAGCATTGGGCAATTTTACACCCCAAAAAATTAATCTGACTCAGTTTGAAACGCAAATGGATAAAAGTGATATTCGCGGTACGGGTACTTTGGTGAATGTTTGGGATTACGTATTCAACGGCGAAACAATAAACGGTGATATTGATGTCTCTGCCAATACCTTCGATGTCAATCCCTTCATTTCAAGTGAGGGCGAAGGCAGCGAAAGTAGCAGTGAATCGGGCGAAGCACCCGACCGTTTTGATGTCACCTTCAATGCGGATGCGAAGGAAGTGTTTTACGACATTTACACCCTAAAAAATATGAAAGCGAAAGGTAATTTTACGCCCGAAAAATTGACCTTAAATTCATTTTCTACCAATATAGGAAAAAGTGATGTACGTGGTAGTGGCGCATTGGAAAATGTGATGAATTATGTCTATAAAAATGAAGTGATTTCAGGAGATTTTGACTTAAAATCGAAGCTGCTAAATGTAGATGATTTGTATGGAGAAGAAGCAACTGAAACGGACGGAACGAGTGAAGAAGAAACCGCAAGTGTCTACCCTTTGCCGGAAAATATGAATATCAATTTTACCGCAGATATTGATAAGGTATTGTATGATAATATGAGCTTTGACAATATGCGCGGCGATATGACACTCAACAATGAATCGCTGAATATCAAGGACTTCGCAGCAAAAACTCTGAAAGGAGATATTGGTTTGTCGGGGGTTTATTCTACTTTAAATCAAGAAAAACCGGTATTTGATTTTAAGTATAAAATGAATGAAATTGACTTTGGAGAGTCCTTTAATACTTTTGCCTCGATAGAGGCGATTGCGCCGATAATAGAGTTTGTGGAAGGCATATTTTCAAGTGAAATGAGCTTCAAAGGCGAACTCAATCCCGACATGTCTATCGACTATAATACGCTTAGTGCGGAGGGCTTGATTCACACCCTTAATGCGGTGGTCAAAAACTTTGAACCGCTTGCCAAATTGAGCGATAAACTCAATATGAAAGACCTCAGCAAATTTGAAATTAAGGATACTAAAAATTGGTTTGATGTGCTTGACGGGCAATTTGTTTTGCGACCTTTTACGAGTGATTTTGAGGATATAAAAATGAAAGGCGAAGGTCAACACGCACTGACGGCAGAGAACATGAATTACAAAATGAACTTCACCGTACCACGCGAAAAATTGGAGGAAAGTACGGCGGGCAGTGCTGCCAATCGCGGTATAGGTTTGTTGAGCGAACAGGCGAAAAAAATCGGCGTAACGATTGGCGAAAGCGATAATATTAATTTCGATGTTACGATTACGGGTAGTCATAAAAAGCCAAAATTTGACATCAAATTCCTAAGTGCAAGCGGCAAAACTGTGAAGTCAGAAATCAAAGACCAAGTAAAAGAAGTGGTCGAAGAAAAAGTAGAAGCCGTAGAAACGAAAGCCACAGAAATCGTGGAAGAAAAGAAAGAAGAAGCTACGGAAGTCGTTGAGCAGCAATTAGATACCATTCAAACGAAAGTGGAAGAAAAAGTAGATGAAGTGGTCGAAAAAGCCACCGAAGAGGTAAAAGATAAAGTCGGTGAGGCAGTCGGGACGGTGGTTGATTCTTTAGTGAAAGATAAATTGGGCGATAAGGTAAACGAAAAGGTAGATGATGTCTTGGGCGATAAAGCGAAAGAGGAATTGGAGAAATTGAAAGATAAAATTAAGTTGCCAAAATTTGGGAAGAAAAAGAAAGATGATGGGAATTAAGAAGGTGTTTAAAGGATAGCCGTCTAAGTTTTTTCGACATTACATTTTTCATATAAATATTTCACGAATTATACTGTGAACGGGGTAAATTTCGGAAAATATCAGTTTTCCGAATGAACCCGTAATGACGGCTTTACAGGCTGACCGCGAATACCGTACCGACGACTTTAGCCGTCGCGTAAAATAAAAGTATATTTATAAATTATTTTATTTCAATAAATTAAAAATTAAAATAAAATTTATATGACGGCTAAAGTCGTCAGTACAGTGTTTCCGGTCAGCCTGTTTAGCGCATGATTTTGGAATTTCCCCACGCATGGCAGCATTTTTGTTAATAAAAAGTCAAAATTTCGCATTAAATTGCGAAATCAAAATAACATCTGATAAATGGCGTTAATTTATCGTTTATCCTTTCTTTCAAATTAAAAGATTGAGATGAATACAGAAGTAAAAAGACGAACAACTTTAATCTTATTATTTGCTTTCACTTTAGCGATTTCTTCATGTAGTCGCAAATCGGCTTGCCCTTGCAATACGACGAGTGTAGAAAAATATATAGATATGTATTCCTTAAAAGAATGTAGCGTATCGAATTTCCCCGCATAAATTATTGTCTATTTTTCAAATCAAAATTTTTCAAGATGAATACAAAAGTAAAAAGACTGTCGGCACTTGTATTACTATTTGCCTTTACCTTAGTAATTTCCTCATGCAGCCGTAAAATGGGTTGCCCGACCAACCTCTCATTATCAATTGATAACATTAGTCTTACGCAAGACATTGACTCTGCCATAGAATAAAACGGTAGACGGCTGACGGTCAACGGTCAATGGTTTTTCACAAAAAAACATTTGCCGTTCACCGTCTACCGTCCGCTATCTACCGCAATAATGCGTCAAATCATTGATACACAAGACGGTTCGCACTCTATATTGTCCGAAAAATTTGGGGTGAGCTATCATTCCAAATACGGTGCAATACAGGAGTCAATGCACGTTTTTATCGAAGCGGGTTTGCGTGCGCGTATGTCGGAGGCACAGCAATTGAATGTCTTGGGCATCGGTTTCGGAACGGGACTCAATGCACTCCTGACTTGCATAGAAGCTGAAAATCAACAATTTAAGATTGATTATACCGCCATAGAAGCCTATCCGCTTTCTCCCGACATTATCCGCCTACTCAATTACATTCGCCAACTTCAACTTTCTCCGCAAGATAATTTTTTCGATAAAATACATGATGCAGCATGGGAAAATCGTGTAGCGATTCATCCCTGTTTTTCTATTGAAAAAAACAAAATGCGTTTTGAAGAAATTGAGGTGGAAAATGCTTTTGATGTCATTTTTTTCGATGCTTTCGCGCCCAATTCGCAGCCCGAATTATGGGAAGCCCCACTATTTCAAAAAATGTATCATGCCCTCCGTCCGCATGGAATCCTGACCACTTACTGCGCCAAAGGCATCGTCAAACGCAGCCTCAAATCCGTTGGTTTTCAAATCGAAGCACTCCCCGGACCACCCGGTAAACGCGAAATGACAAGAGCATCGAAAATGCCGGAATCTAAATGTTGATATTATTTGCTCGTTACTAACTTCTGGGCTTTGGACATTAGGGAATTAGGAAATTAGGAAATTCGATATTAGGTAAATCATTTTTTATCAACTAATTATAAAATAAAAATAATTAAATGTTTTTTTATTTTAATAAAATTAAAACTTCTGATAATCAGTTACTTACAATTTAAAACCGAATTTCCCAATTCCCCAGTTTCCAAAATGTCCAAAGTCTAATAACTTGCAATTTTCAAATTAGATTCATTCCAAATAATTCATCATTCATTATTCATCACTTATCCTTAGTTATTCCATTATTATTTTTGCGAAATGAAAACGGACGATATTTTCGAGGCTTTTGCGGGGGTGAATGTGTTGCTAATAGGAGATGTGATGCTTGACCGATATGTGTCCGGCAATGTGGAACGCATTTCGCCCGAAGCCCCTGTACCTGTGGTGCATGTACAACATACCGAAAATCGGCTTGGCGGTGCAGCCAATGTCGCGCTCAATCTCAAGTCTTTAGGAGCCGCCACTTATCTGTGTAGCGTGATTGGCGATGATGACGATGGTGCTATTTTTACGAAAATACTCCAACAGAAAAAAATCTCTAAAACCGGAATCTTACCTTCATCTGCGCGGATGACCACCGTAAAATCCCGCGTACTCTCCCGCAATCAACAACTCATCCGACTCGACTACGAACACAAGCATGCCCTCAATAAAAAAGAAAGCCAAGAACTCCGTAAAAAAATTACTACCATACTTGATACCAACGAAATACATGTTATTATTTTTCAGGATTATAATAAAGGCGTACTCACTGCCGAACTCATCCGAAGTGTCTTGACAGAAGCCATTCGACGCGATATTCCGACGGTAGTTGACCCAAAATTTGCCAATTTTTTTGCCTATCGCCGCGCTACACTTTTCAAGCCCAATTTGCGGGAAGTACGCGCCATGTTGGATTTTGAAATTGACCCGGATGATCATGCGACACTCGAAAAAGCTGCCACTGCCATCCGTCAGGAAATCGGCAATCTTTACACACTCATCACCCTTTCGAGTAAAGGCATGTATTTCGACGATGGCAAAACGAATTTTATCATTCCCGCCGAAGTACGAAATATCGCCGATGTATCGGGTGCAGGCGATACCGTTTTGAGCCTCATGGCACTCGGTATTGCCACCAAATCAGACCCAAAAACGATGGTACAACTCGCCAATCTTGCAGGTGGCTTGGTGTGTGAAAAAGTAGGTGTAGTACCGATAGATTTGCAGGAATTAAAGAAAGAAAGTGAAGCCCTGTAATCAATAAATGTATTATTTGTATTTTATTTCAAATTAATTTTATTATAATTTTTATTTTATTGATAAATAATAGATTATGTCTTTGTTAGCCTAATTTCTAATTTCCCAGTTACCTAATTTCCAAAATCCAATTAAACATCTTCTAAGGCTTCTTTCCCAACCGAAAACCCCAACCTATCCGCACAGGCAATTCCCAAACGGAATTGATACTAGAATAATTTCTGTATTTCGGACTGTTTGTAAATCGAATACCTAAACCGGCATTGGCAAAAAATCGCTTTTGAGATTGCCATTCCACTTCGGGGGTATACTCCAATCCCCAAGCAAATAAAGGTGTTTGTCGAAAAAGTGCCAAGCCGAGTTGTAGCCCCGAAGTACCCGATATGCGCCAAGCCTTTTGTGTATAGTAGGTCATGTTGTAAGCCGCATTGATACTCACCTGATTGCCCCAATCTATTATTCGATATTCCAAGCCGCCGCGTATTCTATCCTTTCCCAAATCCTGTTGATAAGTCAATTCGAAGCCACCGCCGCCATAAAAGTAGCCACCACCGCCGCGATATGCCACACCGGGAAAAGACTCAAAATTCAAGGAGATTTGTTGGGCAGAAAGGGACATTGCCAAACAAAAGAAAATAAATGTATAGAGTAATTGTTTCATAGATAATTAGAGGATAATCAGTTTATTATTTGCTCGTTACTGTAATGTCTTCGCCAAATTTTGAATGACAAATGAATTTAAATGAGTGTGTAAAATATTAGAGGCAATCAGATATGAAAAGCCAAAACACATACTACTGCACACCTTTAACTTTGCTACAAAGACACAAAGGCACAAAGAATTTTCATGCTTATCAGCAATTTATACTTTGTGTCTTCGTGTCTTTGTGGCAGTTTTCATTTTAAATTATGTTTAAATACATTAAAATGCCCCTAATATTTTACACACTCTTTTCATTTTATCCAAAGTCAAGTTCAAATACAAATACGAATGTAGAAAAAAATTATGAATTTTGGCATGTTTAGAATTGCAGTTGACACTTTTATCTTCAAATTAAAATAATCCTGTCATTCGTCGGGACAAGTTGTAAAATGTAAATTGGTAGAACGCGAGTGGATGCGAGTCATTTTTAATTTGTTGATTTTTAATTTTTTTTAACAATAAAAAAACGCAAATATATTGTACACGCACTACAAACACTTTTATATTTCACATCCAACACATTTAAAAAAAGTGTCAACTAAATCGTTTTGCTTACCAAATGAATACAATTTGCACTTGATATTAAACGATTCTTGCAAAATTTCGTTAACTTATCATCAAATTATTCTTTAACTTTGTAGCTATGACAGACGCAAAACAATTATCATTGGAGGACAACTTTCAGGCGAAAGTAGACGCGGAAATCAAAATTGAGCCGAAAGATTGGATGCCTGAAAAGTATCGCAAGACCTTAATTCGTCAGATTTCCCAACATGCACATTCCGAAATTGTAGGGATGTTGCCGGAAGGAAATTGGATTACTCGTGCGCCTTCTTTGCGCCGAAAATTGGGTTTGTTGGCAAAGGTACAGGACGAAGCCGGACACGGTTTGTACCTATATAGTGCCTGCGAAACGCTGGGCATAGAACGCGATACACTGCTCGACCAACTACATACAGGTAAAGCAAAATACTCAAGTATATTTAATTACCCAACAACAACTTGGGCAGATATTGGCGCGATTGGTTGGTTGGTAGATGGTGCGGCAATTATGAATCAAGTCCCGATTTGCAGATGCTCGTATGGTCCGTATGCGCGGGCGATGGTGCGTGTGTGTAAGGAAGAATCTTTCCATCAAAGACAAGGGTTTGAAATCCTGCTGACGCTAAGTAAAGGCACAGACGAACAACGCGCCATGTTGCAAGATGCTGTCAATCGTTGGTGGTGGCCCTCTGTGATGATGTTTGGTCCTTCGGACAAAGATTCGCCGAATACGGCACAGTCCATGAAGTGGAAAATCAAGCGATTTACGAATGATGATTTGCGTCAAAAATTTGTGGATGTCTGTGTTGGTCAGGCGGAAATTTTGGGTGTCACGCTTCCCGACCCCGACCTTAAATATAATGAAGAAACAGGGCATTGGGATTTCGGTACGATTAATTGGGATGAGTTTTGGCAAGTGGTGAAAGGGAACGGACCATGTAATCGTCAACGTCTGAACGCACGTAAAAAAGCGCACGAGGAAGGTGCGTGGGTACGCGAAGCAGCAATGGCTTATGCGGAGAAGCAAGAACAGTGTGAAGTAGCTTCCGTTGCCAAAGTTGCTTAATTTTAAGAAATTATACATTCATTAAACCAGTTAATCGTAGAGAAAATTCATGAATTTTCTCTACGATTAACTAGGTTTTTTATACCGATAATGAGTAAAAAGAACTGGCCTCTCTGGGAGGTTTTTATTCGCAGCAAACAGGGTTTGAATCACAAACATGTGGGCAGTCTCCATGCTACTAATGCGGAAATGGCTATCGAAAATGCACGCGATGTCTATACGCGCCGCAAGGAAGGTGTGAGTATTTGGGTCGTGGAATCGGTGCATATTAGCGCGAGTAATCCCGATGCGAGTGACGAATTGTTTGAACCGGCTACGGATAAGGTGTATCGGCATCCTACGTTTTATGATTTGCCGGATGAAGTGAAACATATGTAAAGTTCAAGCACAAGAATCAAGCACAAGTTCAAGTTGTGTGATTTAGCGAAGCCAAATCTTTACACATGAAAAATTTGCGTAGCAAATTCCTGAAATTTGAACTTGATTCCTGTACTTGCGCTTGAACTTAAAAATCTCTTTCCTTTGAATAATACCAATCATTTAAATTATATACTTCGCTTGGCGGATAGCCCCATGATTTTGGGGCAACGCCTGTCGGAATGGTGCGGTCACGGACCAATTTTGGAACAGGACATCGCACTGACGAATATTGCTTTGGACTTTATCGGTCAAGCACGAAATTTGTATCAGTATGCCGCAAAATTTGAGGCTAAAGGACGCACAGAAGATGATTTTGCTTTTCTGCGCGACCCGCTCAAATACAAAAATGTTTTGCTCGTAGAGCAGCCCAATGGAAATTGGGGGCAAACGATTATGCGACAATTTCTGTATGATAGTTTTAATTTTTATTTTTATAATGAATTGAAAAATAGTACAGATACACAGATTTCGGCAATAGCTGAAAAATCTTTGAAAGAAATCAAATACCATTTGCGTTATTCATCTGAATGGACAGCGCGACTCGGCGACGGCACAGAGGAAAGCCACATGAAAATGCAAAATGCACTGGACGAGCTTTGGATGTACACCGGAGAATTGTGTACGCCGGATGCACTCGACGAGGAAGCAGCGAAAGCCGGAATTGGAGTGGATTTGAATAAAATACATCCATATGTGGAGGAGAAAGTAGATGCCATTCTTAGAAGAGCTACTTTGCAGAAACCTGAAAGTAATTGGATGCAGAAAGGTGGTAAGCAAGGACAGCACTCCGAACATTTGGGTTTTATTTTGGCGGAAATGCAGTTTATGCAAAGGGCTTATCCGGGGGCGGAGTGGTGATTTTACGAAGTCAGAACACTTTGCTGTCAGAAAACGTGTTCAAATAAAAAAACCCTTCCTTGCGGAAGGGTCTTCGGAAAGAACACGTTTATAATGAACGTGTAATTATTAATTCTGTTTAACGAATTTTCTCTCTTTGATACGCGCCTTCTTACCAATCAGGTCGCGTAAGTAGTACAATTTTGCGCGGCGTACTTTTCCGTGTTTGTTTATCTTAATTTCGGTAATGGTAGAAGCTGAAAAAGGAAATATACGCTCTACACCTACGCCATTCGACATTTTGCGAACGGTAAATGTTTTACCCAATCCTTCTCCCTTAATCTGAATCACATCTCCTTTGAAATTTTGGATACGCTCTTTCGCTCCCTCAATGATTTTATAACCGACAGTAACGTTATCACCTGCACGGAAATTCGGAAAATTGCTTTTCTTTTGTTCCTGCTCTGTAACGAACTTTATTAAATCGCTCATGACTATAATCTTTATAAAATGTTGTCCTTTTTTAAATGTGGATGCAAAGATAAGTATTTTTTCTTTACTTTGTACTTTCTGATTCAAAAAATATTGTGAAAAACGATAAAAAATATTTAATAGTTGTAGGCGGACCAACGGCAAGTGGTAAAACGGGGCTTGGGATTCGCCTTGCACAGCATTTTAATACCGAAATTCTCTCGGCAGATAGTCGCCAATTTTACCGCGAAATGAATATCGGTACTGCCAAACCCACACAGGAAGAACTCGCACAGGCAACACATCATTTTATCAATAATCTTAGTATACACGACAGGTATAGCGTGGGCGAATATGAGCGTGAAGCCCTTTTTTTATTAGAAAAATTATACAAAAAAAATAAGGTCGTCATTATGGTTGGTGGGTCGGGATTTTTTATTAGGGCGGTATGCGAAGGTTTGGATGAGTTTCCAAATGTGCCGGTGCATATACGTGAAAGTTTGAATCAATCATTTGAAAATGAGGGTATTACATCACTTCAAAATGAATTAAAAGAACTCGACCCTGAATATTATGCACAAGTAGATACGCAAAATCCTAAGCGACTGCTTCGCGCTTTGGAGGTGTGTAGGGCTACGGGGCAGCCCTTTTCGCATTTTCATAATAAAGAAAAACCGCCGCGTCCGTTTGTACCTATATATATAGGTGTAGAGTGGGAACGCAAAACCTTGTACGAGCGCATCAATAAGCGTGTAGATATGATGCTTGAAGCAGGATTGGAACAGGAAGCGCGGGAATTGTACCCACTTCGGCATCTGACTTCGTTGCAAACGGTGGGCTATCAAGAGTGGTTTGATTTTTTTGAAGGGAAAATTGACCGAGAAGAAGCCATTCGATTGATAAAACGTAATTCGCGCCGATATGCCAAGCGACAAATGACTTGGTTTCGGAAAGTGGATGGGATGCGGTGGGTTGATTTCGGGATTTTTGATTTTGGGATTTTTGATTTTTGATTGAATTTTGCTTCGCAAAATTTTAATGTACACTCGCGAATCAATCAAAAATCAAAAATCTTTTGGCTATTCTTCTTCCTCTTCTTTCGGGTTAATTGCTGATAAACGATTAATTTCTTCAAGCGAAATTCCCATTATTATCGCAATTTCATTATCAGGAATACCCTTTTCTCGCAAGTTAAGAATAATTTCCCTGTGCTGTTTTTCATATTTTTGCTCGGTTTGTTGTGCGCCGATTTCAATGCCTTCCTCTCTGCCTTCTTCTTTACCTTCTTCTCTACCTTCTTGTTTGGTATGTGCTAAAATAGCTTCTTCTAAAGTCATAGTAATTTCTTTACCTAAAATAATATCTGATTTGTTTTCAAATTTACGGTTTATTTCCGGTTTTTCAAAATTGATGTATTGCTTGATAAAAATGA
>CALCMV010000139.1 GCA_937967535.1 uncultured Saprospiraceae bacterium | reverse complement strand
AATTTTGAATGACAAATTAATTTAAATTTCACTTTGCTTTTTACTGATAGTTATTAATTAATTAAATATTTTTTATCATTCAAAATTTTTCATTCATAATTCAAAATTGGCGAACACATTAATGTAAGCATCTGAAATTTTAACTCACAAAGTTACCCATATGGAGGCAGGAAAACAAGAAAATTGACATCGTGCAGTTAGAAAGCGTATTTTTTAAGGCTAAGAGCATGGCTATCAGTTCATAGTTGAGAGTTCACAGTATAAATTCAAAAGTCACATTCCAAAGTGTTAAAGTAACTCAACTCTCTTCTCATAAAATATCAAATTGAGCGTCACAGATTAGTGCTTTGTTTTTCCTATTAAAAAAATTAAAAAATGGTTTTATTTATAATTGATTGATATTTAATTTGTTTTATTTTTGTTTTTACTTAAAAAATAATTAACACATGAAGAAGTAATGTAACTTTTAAAAAACTAATAATTAGCATTTTAATTGTTTTATGACAATTCATAATAGCAGAAAATTAGCAAAAATGAAACCTTTATAAGTTTTAGCTATTATGTATTTTCAAGTAATTTGGACTAATTAACATAATAAAAAAAATCATAATACAGCATAAATAAAAGTCACTTGTTAGGCAAAATCCACATCATAGACATTGAATAATAAGGGCATTTTGAAGGATAGAAATACAAGCACAGCGGCTTCTATGGTGGAAGACCGCTATTTCGTCCAGAACAAAATAGTCAAGCAATGTTTAACAAAAAACTACTTACTTTCGTCGTGTTGGTGTCCCTGCTACTCGGCAATCTCAAAGCTAATCTCAATCATACTTACGAATTTTTCGTAGCACCAAACCTGATAAGTCCTTCCGATGGTGCCACAAATGTTGCACAACCCGTTCAGCTACAATGGGCAGGTTCTTCAGGAACAGTGGCTATCGAAATTTATCAAGGATGCAGCGAAAGCACTTCTATTCCCAACAGTATTGACTTGGGAGGTTATCAGCAAGTGGCAGGTCCTATTCAAGTGGAGAATATCTTTGCCGATTTGTCTGGCGTGACTTATAATCCGCTGACAAATACCTTGTTTATGATTACGAATAAAAATGCCAAAATTTTCGAAACCGACCTTAGCGGCGGATTTATTCGGCGTATTACTTTGAATAATTTTAATGACCCCGAAAGCATCGCACATATCGACGGGAATACATTTGCTATTACAGAAGAGCGACTTGGGAGGGTATTATATATCTCTATTTCTTCCAATACGTCTTCTTTGAACCTCAATAATATGCCTTACACACAGCTTCCCGGCATCTCCAATAATGAAGGGCTTGAAGGCGTTACGTACAATCCTGATACCGAAAGTTATTATGCGGTGAAAGAAAAAAGTCCGAGAAGATTATTTCGGTATAATGGTACTTCAATTAGTCCGAATTTACTCCCGACTTGCGAGATTCAAGCCAATTCATTCGGAATGTCGGATGTGTCAGATGTTTTTCATCTTGCCATGCCATCGGGTTTGAGTAATTTAGAGGTGAGTGATAAAATACTGATTTTGAGTGATGAAAGCAATCGCGCAGTTGAGATTGATGATAATTGTAATTTGTACAGTACGCTTTTTTTGCCATCCTCGGGTACACAACATGAGGGCATTACGATGGATAATAACGGCACCATTTACGTAGTCAGCGAACCCA
This sequence comes from uncultured Saprospiraceae bacterium, assembly GCA_937967535.1. Taxonomy (GTDB): domain Bacteria; phylum Bacteroidota; class Bacteroidia; order Chitinophagales; family Saprospiraceae; genus JAHDEO01. The sequence continues at coordinate 4,440 of CALCMV010000139.1, read as the reverse complement.
ATATGTTGTATATTTTTGAAAATCCCAATCTTGATTTGACCCCCGATGCTGATGTACAAACAGGTGCATTGGTATTTAGCGGAACTTCGGGGGGCAGTAGTTTTACGATTCCCGACGGAATCTTGGATGCCGATACTGAATATTGTTGGAGGGTGCGCTCGGGCAATGAATGGTCAGAAATGTGGTCATTCACGACAGGTGAAGCTGAGGATAATGATGGTCCGGGTGGCACAACTACCGTCACATCCGGCATCAGCACAAGTAGTGACGATGCCGAAGAAGCCTCCAATGGCAATATGAATCTCAATAGTACCGACCTCGAATTGGTACAGGAAACTACTACACAAAGCATAGGTATGGTTTTTCGCGGATTGAATATTCCGCAAGGTGCAAATATTGTAGAGGCAAAACTCCAATTTACGACAGATGAAACTTCTTTTCAAACGACCAATCTTCTTATTCGCGGAGAAGATACCAATAGTGCATCCGGTTTTACTTCGGTAAATAATAATATCAGCAACCGTAGCAAAACAAGCGCACAGGTATCGTGGCAAGTTCCCGCATGGAATAGTATAGGGCAGAGTGTTGAGGGTATACAGGGTTCTCCCGATATTAAATCCATTATCCAAGAAATTGTGAATAGAAATGGTTTTGGTACTAATTCTAATATCGGAATTATTATCACGGGTTCGGGTAAGCGTGTGGCAGAATCTTTTAATGGCGGCGGCTCGTCGCGAGGTCCAAAATTGACGATTAGCTATAATCAAGACTGCCCTGCTGCCGGAACAGTTTGTGATGATGATGACCCCAATACCGAAAATGATATAGCTGATGGAAATTGCGCTTGTGAAGGTACGCCTATCCCTAATTGCGAACCACAGGGTACGACTTGTGACGACAATGATGATACCACTTATAACGATGCAGAAGATGGAAATTGTAATTGTGAAGGTACGCCTTGCCCCGATGGTTTGCCTTGTGATATTAATGGAGAAATTATTGAAATCCGAATCTCAAACGGCGACGACGATGTAGAAGAAAACGGCAGAAATGGCAATATGTATCTCAATAGCTCCGACCTCGAATTGGTATACGACCGCAGCTATACCGGCAATCAAATTATTGGTCTGCGATTTACGAATATCTTTTTGCCGCCCGGTGCTACAATTACCAATGCTTATGTGCAGTTTACGACTGATGAAGTACGCAATCTCAGTGGCAATAAACTCATCAAGGCAGAAAGCACCCACGATTCTGCACCTTATACCAATCAAAAATACAATCTTTCTAATCGCCTGACCACTCACTCTTTGGTGGCATGGACACCGCCAAGTTGGGATATTGTCGGCGAATCCGGTCCAAAACAACGCACCGACAATATTGCTCCTCTCATTCAGGAATTGGTAGACAGAGGAGACTGGACAGGACTTGGTGTAGCCATTACAATTGTTATTGAAGGCGGTGGCAGACGAGTGGCTAAATCCTACAATGGTTCGCCGGAAGATGCACCTTTATTGTACATTGAATATGAGAATGACGGGCAAAATCTTGTACATGAACCCGAAGATAAGGAACCGGAAAATAATGAAGAACGGTTAGAAATATCTGCCATCCAAAGCATCAATTTATATCCCAATCCGGCTGCTTATGAAGTCAATGTAGATATTCAAATGAATCCAACCACAGCCACACAAGGTACAATTACGCTTTTCGATACCGCAGGCAAAGCACATTCGCAAAGCACATTTGCCCCTCAAACAGAACGCAGTGTAGAGCTTGATGTCGAAAATCTAGCGCAAGGTATATACATCGTACATGTGCAAGTGGGCGAACATGTTGCTACACGAAAATTTGTGAAAAAGTAAATAGGAGAAATTGCAAGGTTCAAAATCCAAATTCCAAATTTTTCATTTTTGGGATTTGGATTTTGGAATTTGGGTTTTGGGTTTTGAACCCTGATGCAGTTTGCGATAAGCATCTTTCACCGCCATCATCGGAATACCGATACAACGTTTTTCCATATAATCCATCATACGGTCGAGAAGTTCGCGGGCTTCGGGGTCGAGTTTGTCGAGTTCATTTTTGAAGACTTGCTCTAAGGCGTGAGATTTGATGGCTTTGATTTGAGTGGGTACATCACTCATGGCGCGTTCGATTTGGCGTTGGCGAAAACGCATCTTGAATCCCTCAACACGCTTGACGATGAGTTGGCGGGCTTTTTTGACTTCGCCCATTCTAAATGCCATATTTTCTTTTGCCAATTGGCGCAATTTTTCTATATCAATGTATTGAAAATCAAAATTTTCGACAACCTCCCCACTTATGTTATTGGGCAGCGAAAGGTCAATGACAATTCGTTTTTTCGCTACTTTTCTGGTTAATTTTTCATACAATTCTTGCGTAATAATCGGCTCTACCGAAGCTGTACAAACGACCATTACATCAAAATCTCCTTCATAATTTTCCAACTCACTCAACATACGCGCTTCGGCACCCAATCTATCTGCAATCAACTCTGCATTGCCAATGCTGCGATTAAAAACTACTACATTTTGGTACTTATGCTGGAGCATAAATTTTGAAAACAAACGATTCGTTTTCCCTGCACCTACTATCAGAAAACGCGCCGAAGCCGGCACCTCTGTTTCTTGCAATTTGCGAAAAGCTAAGGACACTACCGACACCGATTTCTCTCCGATGCGGGTCTTTGCATAGACTTCTTTTGCTACTTCTACCGTAGCCTGCATTGCTATTCGGATATTGTCGCCAAGCAATCCATAGCTGCGGCACTCTTCGTAGGCTTCGCGGAGTTGTCTGAAAATTTCGCGCTCGCCCACCACCATCGAATCTACCGAAGCTGCAATCTCATACAAATGATGAATCGCTTTGCTGCCCTCAAAAGATTGTACATTTTCCGAAATATAATCTACACTGCCTTGCGCCAATTTTGGATTGACAGATTGGAAAAAAAAACGAATAAAAGGTGAGTCAAGCTGTATTTTTCCGCTAAACAAAAATAAAACACGATTGCAGGTTGCCAAATACATCAACTCCTCCAAGCCACAACTTGCTTTGATTGCAGCCAAACGACTAGCCAACTCCGCTTTATCGTCCGTAGGGACAATAAAATCAGCAATATCTTCTGTATTGGTTTTTTTATGTGTAACCGTTAAAATTTTATAGTTCTTTAGCACCGGATATCTCTTTAAGTTACTTATTATACATTAATTCAAATGTGTTGTGTAACAAACATAAATCACAAAGATAAAGGAGGCACTTGAAATTTGTTGACAACAGGACGACATAAAGACCTATTTAGACTCAATCTAAACATGCTCTAAGCAAAAATTTCTCTGTCATTTTTCGGTTAAATATTAAGAAAAATTTAGTTTGAAAAAATGCACCCGGAATAACAAATTTGAGCGAAATCAACACAAAACTGTTTTCACAAAAACACGTTTTGTTTTACTCACTTTTTCACATTTGCGAATCAGTACTTTGTAATTCATTCATAATCAACAAAAAATTGTGTTGGTTTTTGTGGATAACTTGTTAAAATAAAAGTGGAAAAGCATGCAACTTTTCCACACTCACTAAGAATGATAATTTAACTTATTTAAAATAATAAAATAAAATAGATTTTTTGTTGGTGAAACACATACTTACTGACATTGAATTTGGGCTTATTATTTTCTCCACAATGTTTATTTATTCAGTGGAGAATTTTCCACACAAATGTGTATAAATTCTGCGAGTGTTGTATTTGCTACATTTGCCTGTGTGAATGGATTGTTAAGTTAGTTCGTTATTTCTTAATAATGAATCTGCCAAATTTTCGCTCATTATTTTTTCTACAAATTCACACTACTGATGATGAGTGCTTTTTTTTTAAATTTAAATAAATCAATAATAATAACCATGTAGAAAAGTGAATAACAGAAATGAACAAAACAATTTATTTTTCCTGAACGATATTTGCGGAGTATTATGCTTTGGTAATCGGGTCTTGTGCTGTGGCGGTATCTGTAAATTCCATAAGCAATATCAGTTTATCCAAATCGGTTTTGACCTCGTGTTCGGCTTTGTTCCATTTGCCGAGTTCGAGCATGATGTGGGTGACTTGAATATCCTTAAAGGTGATGACGAACAATTTCAAAAAAGCATCAACTACTTTTACCACAAATCAAAACATGCCAAATTAAATTAACAATGTACTTAGTGGTTCACAGCATTGCATATGGTAACACTATCGGCTAGCCGTTTAAGTTTGCTTGCGGGATAATACTCGTCTGACGAAGGTTTTTGTGAAATGTAGTGATTTGTCTCATAAAATATTCGCATTGAATAAAGGGATTCGTCTGACGAGTATTCGCTTTAGGCAAAGTTAAATGACTAGCCACACTATCTAAAAATCCACCTTTGCACCAAGTTGTATGCGCC
>CALCMV010000138.1 GCA_937967535.1 uncultured Saprospiraceae bacterium | reverse complement strand
CATTTAACTTTGCCTAAAGCGAATACTCGTCAGACGAATCCCTTTATTCAATGCGAATATTTTATGAGACAAATCACTACATTTCACAAAAACCTTCGTCAGACGAGTACTATCCCGCAAGCAAACTTAAACGGGTAGCCTAATTTTAATTGTCAATGAATTACGAATTAAACCATTAGCAAGGAGTTTTGAGTGCTATTCTCGGGTTTCATTTTCATAAAAAAAATGAGCCATCCTTTATTCAGGAATGGCTCATGATTCTTATTGGCAAGAGTGGGCATATAGTTGATAAACAATCAGGGCTTGCCCAATAACCAAATTATTTTGCAGCGACTGCTTTCTTAGCGGCGCGAGTCGTTTTCTTTGCGGTAGTTTTAGCACCTTTTTCCAAGTCTGCCAAACGTCCGGTGAGGTTTTTGAAATCGTCGGCGGTTGGGATATTGAGTTTATCGAGTACGCCTGATACCATTTCTGTAAAACGTTTTTGGTACTCCTCTCTTTTAGCTTCCGTGTTTTCTACGAAGTCAGTAACAACTTTCTTACCTTCTTCTTCGGATAAAGAGCCTTTCTTTACCAATTCGTCAATGTTTTTTTGAATAGTTTCGGTTGCAGTAGCGACTACGCCTACGCCTGTATAAAGGACTTTTTTTAATAAATCTGCCATGATATTTTTATTTAAAATGAGTAAATGAATAGATGAATAAATGAGTAAATACTTCAAATGCTCAATTATCGTTTTCAAAATCATTCAACAAACATCAACAACCGTGCAAATTTAATTTTTTGATGTACCAAAAAATCGTACTTTTAATGGCTTAGTGCGGTGTTTTTGCTTCGATTAAAATATATTATTTGGCAAAAAGAAAATCGACAAAAAATAATTTTATATTTTCAATATTTTCACAACTTTCAATCATTTTTGAAACTTCAGAAAGAAAGTTGAAAAAATGCCAAAATCAGACAAATTGACAGGTTGATGTCAGGTCGCTTTGGCAGATTTTTATGCTTTTTTGGCAGAAAGTGCTTAAATGAAAGGCAAATACTATATTTTGAGAATGTTATTTTCTATTGGACTTTGGACAAAATGGGAACTAGAGAATTGAGAAATTAGGTTTACAATCATAACTCATTGATAATCAATTGAATGAATTTTATTAATAAAATAAAACATGTAATTAATTGTTTTTTGTAAAAATCTAATAAAGAAGGGTTCACCTAATTTCCCAATTTCCTCTGTCCAAAGTCTAATATCCAAAGGAAACACCAAATTAGAATCTTTTCTCAGCTTGTAAATTAAATGAAGTTCCGATTAAGCACCCAACAAGCTCACCAAAAAGCAACGGTGTAATTTGCTGGATAAACTTAATTTACGTAATATGCACTCACTTTTTTTTCATTTGCTGTATCATAGCTATTTCTTTTGTTTTATCTTACGCTATGATACGGCTTTTTTTCGTTTGGGCAAAAAACAAATAGTTGCTCACACTATTGAGTATATTTATCCTTAAAAATTATGGCATATTCAGATTTTACATTAGATGATATAGAAAATAAATTTGGTATCACTACAAGCTATTGATTATCAGTTTAATTTCCCAGTTTCCGAATTCCTCAATGTCCAATGTCCAGTAAACTAAATTACAGCTATGAACACAGTCAGAACATACATACTATTATCATTGGCTTGCCTGACATTTATCTCCTGCAACAAACAACAGAAAAAGGTACTTATTTTTTCAAAAACAGCAGCATTTCGGCATAGTTCTATTGAAAAGGGAGTCCGGTCTATCAAACAATTGGTCAAATCAAAAGGCATCAAAGCTGATACTACAGAGGATGCAGCATATTTCACCGAAGATGTGCTGAAGCAATACAGAGCCGTTATTTTTTTGAATACGACAGGCGATGTGTTGGATGATACTCAACAGGCAGATTTTGAGCGATATATACAAGCGGGTGGCGGTTTTGTCGGCATCCATTCTGCCACAGATACGGAACACGACTGGCGGTGGTACAACAAACTGGTCGGGGCTTATTTCGACGGACATCCGCCTATTCAGGATGCTACCTTGAAAATTATCAATCAAGAAGACCCTTGCTGTCGGCACTTACCCGAAGATTGGTTGTTCAACGATGAGTGGTACAATTTTAAATCCATAAATCCTGATATTGAGGTCTTGGTACAAATTGATGAATCTAGCTACGAAGGCGGTACAAATGGTGAAAAACATCCGGTAGTCTGGAAGCATTATTACGATGGTGGCAGGGCTTTCTACACTGCCATCGGGCATAAAAAAGAAACCTTTGACGAGCCTGATTTTTTGCAGCAAGTATGGGCAGGTATTGAATTTGCAATGGGAAAAAACAAACTCGATTATTCGAAGGCAAGCACACAGAGAGTGCCGTAAGAAAAGCCATTTGAGTTGAAAACAACGACAAGTTCATCCAAATAATAAAGTAGTTGACACTTTTTTTTGAAATGTAAAATGAGATGTTCGGGTAAAATAGAGAATAGTTGCAAGGCGAATGTTTTTATGAAATGCGGAAATTTGATGACCAAAATACCCACTTTCAATAAAGAAATTCGCCTTGCAACTCGCCTATAATCATTTACCCTATTTTTGTCTAAGACCACCTAATTTCGAGTATGACCAAGGAATCAAGCATGCTAAAAATCAGAATTTACGAAGATAGGGATTGGAAAAGACTCTGCGAAATCCACGATGCTGCACGTATGGATGAGCTAAGAGGTTCGGTTGATTTGGCGGCTTTTTTGACGCTGGAAGAAACGGCAGAAAACGAAGGCTTGTTTGACGATGAATTGTACGTAGCAGTATCGGAAAAACAAGTGGTCGGCTTTGTAGCCTTTAGTTCAGATGAGATTAATTGGCTCTACACTGACCCGAATCATTATAAAAAAGGCATCGGAAATGCGCTGCTCAATTTCGCTTTGGAGCGTTGTGAAGATAAGGTAGAGGTTTCGGTATTATCCGGCAATAAGCCCGCGATTCAACTGTATTTGAAAGCAGGATTTAAAATTATCGAAAAGAAAACAGGAAAATTGGTGGGCAATGAAGCCTTTGATGCCGAAGGATTTATTATGGAATGGAGGCGTTAACTGGGTAACTGGGAAATTAGGTAACTGGGAAACTGGGCTAACGAAGATGTAATTTTTTATTTGTCAGTGAAATAAATATTGTAATAAAAATAATTTGATGTAAAATATAAATAATGTCATTTCCATAAGCACATTTTCAAATGTATTATTTTTATTATAAATTTGAAAACAAAATTAGCACGAATAATGTGTTTTTTGTTAATTTTTATAAATAAAAATTTTAAATCATATTTTCATAAAAAATAAATTTATACATATTTAATTCTAATTAAAATAAAAAAATAATCGCTTATGGAAATGACATTTAAAATACAAATAATACATTTATGGATTATGAGTGTTTTACCTTCTCGGCTAAGCCGAGACCAGTTTCCAAAGTCTAAGCGTTAAGTAAGGACAAAATCTTGATGCTATATTCTGTTTCCCTGTTTTACTAAGAAATCTAATTTTATTCAAGCAATTAGCTCCAAAAAAGGTATATACCAATAAATTAAATGTTAGGTAAAAAGCACATATCTATTTCAAGTTTGCTATAAAATGCTTATTTTGCAGTCTCAAACCATTGCCAAACATTCGTAACTCACACTTACCGGTTAACATCATTTTAATTGATATAGTAACATTTATATCAATGATACGTATTTTATAGAGTCAAATCTACAAAATCAATCAATCATTTTATTGAGAGCATGTTTAAATTTTTTCAAACTGATAATCAATAGCTTATGGTTTTGACGAGGCATCAAAGAAGGCGTTTATCGAGATAAGCAACTGATTTGATGTGAAGTCAAGTTCATAAGATATTGGTTATCAGGCAGAAAAAATTTAAATATGCTCTAAAATAACATTCTGGATAGGAGTAGATAAAAGGGATATTGAAGCAAAATCTTCTCTTTTTCTCATCTCTTTTCTTTGAAGTAAAACTATTCACCAACTAAGTAATAAGTTCGAGTATAAGTCCAAAGCACGCTTATTGTTCAACTTAACTTGTTTATTAAAAGTAAAAGAAATGAAACAAGCTTTACATGCCTTGATTTTTGTCCTGTTATGGTGTACTACGATGTCGTTTGCCCAAACCAATTGCAGCAACATCATTATACCTACCATTGACATCGGACCACCAATAGCGCTATGTGATAATGAACCCACCAACCCGGCGGTAGTAACCACTTCGTCAAATTTGCCGACCTTAGAATACATCGTTGTTGACCTTGACCAAACAGCACTAGACGGCTTAGGTCCCGCTATTATAGGGATTGACGACGATGGTGAGTTTTTACCCTCTGATATGGGCATTACGGGTCCTGCCAATATTGCAGTTGTACCTATTTCTTACAACATCCAAGATTTCCATACCGTAATAGATGCTGCGGTCAACAATATGCACTTGGGCAAGCCTTGTTGTGCCTTTGTAGATGCCATTTATCCAAATTTCTGCGCCACTTTGGTCATCAAAGGTTTGGCTAATACAAACAATATCAATGGTATTTCGGACATTGCCGGAATACTCGATTTGATTTTATTGACAAGCGGTAAAGATTCGGTAGAAGGCTTGGTCTTCAAAATTATTTTGTTGGAAAATCTCATAAAAGCCATTCCCGACGAGTGCCTCGAACCGATGAGCATCTGCTATGCCATCAGCCCGACCCGGCAGGTATACACTGTCAACGAAACGCCCACTATCAATGATGTTTCGGAAACAGCACCGAGCCAAATTACCGTAGATGCCTCAGTCAGCGGCGGCGGCATGCTGGAGTATGCACTCGACCCAAATGGTCCTTTTCAAAGCAGTAATGTATTCAACAATGTACCACCGATAGGCTTGGTATATGTGCGTACTGTTGGTTCGCAATGCTTGTCATCTTTTCCATATCAAACGGCATCTTTGGCAGTCGAATTGGCAGATTTCAAAGTAGCTGCATTGAGTACCACCAATTTGATTTCGTGGACTACCCTGACCGAAAGCAATAATGAAGGCTTTTCGCTCTATCGTGCCGAAGACGGTGTGAATTTTGAAAAAATTGCATGGATAGAAGGTGCTATCAACTCGACGACTACCATCACCTATGAGTACCACGATAGCGCACCTTTATTCGGCAAAAACTACTACTCTATTTCGATGGAAGACACCGGAGGAAGCACCACTTTTTCTGATGTTGTAGTGGTTAGTCGTGAAGAAATGGAAGACCGTTTTAACGTACTTGCCGTACAAAATCCGGTAGCAAATGATATGCTTCAAGTTACTTTTGCCAACAATACAACAGGCACCTTTGAGTATGTCATCTACAATGCAAGCGGAAAAACAGTTGCAACAGGTACCGATACCGTACTCGAAGGTATCAACAACTTTATGATAGATGTATCACAGTTGAATCCCTCTGTTTACTTCTTCACTGCCACCAAAGATGGTTTTAATATCAGTGAGAAATTTATGATAAACTATTGATAATGAGTAAGCGAGCGAATATTAAATGAGTGAATATTTCTAAGGCACATTTTTTTGTGTATAATGTTTTTTGCAAAAAAATATAGCTTAGAAACATTCACTCATTAGCTCATTTAAGTATAATCATCCAGCCAGTCCATCTCATTCGAAGAAGCGTCCTTTTCTGCCAATTCATTAATTTTCGGTTGCAATATCCACACACCAATAGGAAAGAACCAAATCAGCAGAAATTCACCGATGAAATCGCTGAATTTTGTTTCGCGTTGCAATTCGGCGGTTTTGATGGTTTTTGCCGCAAAATACATGCAATAAAACATACAAAAAATCGCCAAAAGATGCACCAAACCAAGTACCGGCATCGCCCAACTCAAAGCAGAAAACGAGACCGTACCGCTAATTATCATTGGCAAATAGGAAGCAATAAAAATAATTAAACCCACAAAAAATAAAGAATACAAGAAGCCTATCACGTAGAAAAAAGAAAATTTCTTCACGTCCATTTTCGCTGTTTGCAGAATTTTTTCCTGCAATCCCGTACACACCGACCAGTACCAAGCCCACAAAGTCAATATAGTAAATGTCAAAATTAACCCGAAGGCTTTCATCATGCTTGTCAGGTTAGCCATTACTTGTTCCATTGCCAAAATCGGGGCGGTTTCTGCCTCCGCCAATCCCGGCATTTTAGCCGCCATACTACTCATTACGAGTATCATAGCAAGCATCGGTATCCCAAAAATGACCACAAAAAGTTGCCAGTGTTTAGCTTTTAAGAATGTGTTTGTCATATTAAATATTTATAGAATTATAGCAAGTAAGTACCAAGACAGAATTATCTGCTTGGTACTTAAAAAACGTTTTTTACAGCAATTTTCAAATTTATCTCGACAAATTATCTTTTTTATTAGATAAAAAATAATTCAACAGCAATTATCTGATTCCGACAGCAAAGCGTTCTGACTGCTTAGATACTCTGCATGAGAAAAATTATTTTTGATAATGTAATACTTGTTTTTGCCACGAATGCACTAATTATTTTACGAATTTATTGATAATTCCCTTGAAATAATTAGTGCATTCGTGGCTTAGTGAAAGAAATTAAATAAATTCGACAATTATGCGCCGTAATTTTTTCTTCTAAGAAATTCAAAAAATCGTTGCATAGCAGGGCTACGGAACTACTTTTTTGTGTTTTTTAGAAGGAAAAAGGACAAGCATAATGTC
>CALCMV010000137.1 GCA_937967535.1 uncultured Saprospiraceae bacterium | reverse complement strand
CCTCATCCTGCAATACACCGTTTACAATCAAGGTGCGGGACCTGCCAACCTCTTTGGCACAAAACGCAAACGTACAGATAACACCGTAGTACGCGCCTATTTTTCCGGCGATGAGCAACTCAACCGAAGCGATATTGCCGCAGGTGCCACCTATATATACGAAAAAGATGTACCCAATAATGGCATACTCCACAATGGCGAATACTACACAGGCATCCTTGAAATAGACCGCCGAAAACGGAGTAATTATCTGGTTTTCATCATTTTACAAGTAGATGCACTAGAAACACTCCGCGAATGTGACGAGACGAACAACGTGGGTTGGGTTTTGTTTGATTAGTATGTGCTGATGGGTTGTTGAGTTGACGGGTTGATGAATTGACGAGTTGACGAGTTGACGAGTTGTTGAGTTGTTGAGTTGACGGGTTGATGAATTATGGTATTTTCCATTCACTCATTCAAAATTTATTCATTCAAAATTAAAAAATATGCGTTTCTTTTTTGTAGAAAAAACAAAGGTTATATCGTTGGTTTTGGTGGTATCGCTATTCATGTTGAATGCCTGTCAAGACCCTATGAAATCCGTCTCGCCCGATTTCGAATTTCAAGGAGAAACGATGGGAACTACGTACAGCCTAAAGTACCATGACCCCGGAAAACGAAGTCACAAAAATGCCATTGACAGTCTGCTCGTAGCTATCAATCAAGACCTTTCGACTTACATAGATGATTCGCATATTTCTGTATTCAATAAAAAAGAAACACGAACACATAAAGGCACGCCACACTTCAATAAAGTCTTTATGAAAGCCAAAGAAATTTATCAAAAAACCGATGGTGCATTTGACCCGACGGTGATGCCTTTGGTCAATTATTGGGGCTTTGGTTATACGCCAAAAAAGCCTGTGACAGAGGTGGACGAAGCGAAAGTGAAAGAGCTAATGAATAGTGTGGGATTTGAAAAAATTGTTGCGCCAAAATTTGGCGTATATGCTAAATTAAATGAAGGTACGCAGCTTGATTTTAGTGCTATCGCAAAGGGCTATGGCGTGGATGTCATTGCGGATTTTTTAGATGGAAAAAGTATCGAAAGTTACATGGTCGAGATTGGTGGTGAAGTGCGTACAAAAGGTAAAAATCCGCATGGAGAATGGTGGCTTATGGGCATCAATACCCCGTCAGAAGACGCATCGACGAGGGATTTGCAAGCAAAAGTACAACTCCAAAATAAAGCCCTCGCTACATCGGGCAATTATCGTAATTTTCACGAAGTAAATGGAAAAAAATACGCACATACCATCAACCCAAAAACGGGTTTTCCGGAAGCAAATACGCTCTTGAGTGCCTCCATTTTTGCGAATGATTGTATGACCGCAGATGCCTACGCTACGGCTTGTATGGTCATGGGTATTGACCCTGCTTTTGAGTTGGTCAATACCAACCCTAATCTCGAAGGCTACTTCATTTACAGTGATGATACCGGCAATATGCAGGTGAAAAAGACGAAGGGTTTGGAGCAGTTTTTGATTGGAGAATGAGTAAATGATTAGATGAATAAATGAGTAAATTTAGCCACTAATGCACTAATTTTTTTGCGAATAATTGTAAATAGATTAGTGCATTCGTGGCTGAAAAATAAAAAGTGGTTTGTCGTGTGCCGTCAACCTTCTACCATCCACCGTTCAAGATTATGAAAAATATTTTAACACTCTTTGCTGTCACAATTTTGATGTTTGCTTGTAAACAACAAGCTCCGCAAGAAGAAGAAATTCCACTAACATTGGAAGAACAAATTCAAATGAAAATCGGCGACGAACTCGCCAAAAATGAGCGCAATGCCGACATCATTCTCGACCACCAATTTGGGATGACGCGCAAAGAAGTTTTTCAACACAAAAATAAATTGGAAAAGGAAAAGCGTATTTATGGCATTTTCAAAACAAAAAATACACGCATATTTGTCTATGATTTGAATTTGCGTGGCGAGGCAGGAATTAAAAAAATGCCCGTATATTTCGATACCTTTTATCACGAAAATCGCCTCTTTCGGATGGAATGTAAACCCAAGATTCCCAAAGGAAAAGACGTGCAAGAAATACAAGATGCAATTATAAAATTATACGAAAAAAAATACGGCAAACCCGATTTTTACGTCCCTACCGATACGATAAATAATTTCCAAACGGCGATGTGGATTGAACTCAATCAGCAAGTCGAAATCAGCCGCGATGAGAAAGAGGTGATGATGTCTTATACGGATTTGCAGAAGGAGGAGGAGATATTGGAAGATATTTAGTGGGAAATTCCAAAAAGCAAATTCCAAATTCCAATTCAGATATATTTTTGTTGGAATTTGGTGCTTGGGATTTGGAATTTTTAGACAATAGACCAACCGCCATCAACCATCAAATTATGCCCTGTAATGTAAGCGGCAGCATCCGAAAGCAAAAAGGAAACTGCCGGAGCAATATCTTCGGGTTTTCCCATGCGTTTTAGCGGAACTTTATGCTCGTAATTTTTGACAAATGCTTCGGCTTGGTGATTAAATATACCGCCGGGTGATACGCAATT
>CALCMV010000136.1 GCA_937967535.1 uncultured Saprospiraceae bacterium | reverse complement strand
AATTTCCCAATTCCCCAATTTCCTTTGTCCAAAGTCTAATATTCTTAGAGCATGTTTAAAGGCTATCCATTTAACTTTGCCTAAAGCGAATACTCGTCAGACGAATCCCTTTATTCAATGCGAATATTTTATGAGACAAATCACTACATTTCACAAAAACCTTCGTCAGACGAGTACTATCCCGCAAGCAAACTTAAACATGCTCTTAGCAATTCAAACACATTCATACTCTCACCGACAATTCTATACCTCCTGTCTTATAATAATGTTTGATAGTAGATTTTTGTTTTGTTGGAAAAGTATTATCTATATCAACTAATCCTTCAAAGATATTAATAATATCTAAATCCTCTTGTTTCAGCGTATTATTTATGCAAATATTAAGTTCTTTTGTTATGCTCTTTTGCCAAATATTGACATTCTCTTTCGATACCATCTGTGTACTCTGTTTTGTAAAAATTGCCAGAACATCTTCTTCGAGTTGATGTAGAAATTTCTCGTGTTTCTGCTCTTCTTCCTCAAATTGATAAGCAAAAACCATCAGATTTAAAGCCCCGCAAATGTGCTGTCCTTCAAATATTGCTAAAGGTTTTCCTTTGTATTTTCGGCTGTCATTATAGGAAAATTGTAGGGGAAGATGCCCATGTACAATTGGTACTTTATCGCTAAAATCCCAAGCGACAGACAAAGCGTAAAAAGTACTTCTTGGATTAAACATTTTCTTCAAGAAGAGGGCTGCATAAGCATAAATATAAATATTTTCCAAATATACATGAACCATTTTGTTATGTAATTTTAGATAATTTCTTGTTAATAAATTGATAGCCTTCATCTTGCTGTTGTTTAAGGTTAAAATTTATTGGACTTTGGACAAAATGGTAATTAGAGAATTAGGTTTAAATTCATAATCTATTGATTATCAATTATTTTCATCCTATTTTCTATATAAAATATGTAGATAGTTATTTTTTATATAAAAAATGGTTTTACAAATTCTCCAAATTCCTCTGCCCAAAGTCTGGTAATAAAGGTTTTACAAAATAATTTTGGAATCACAGGTGCTTCGTATTTATATGTACTGTGTTCATGGTATAGTGATTAAGTAAATTAATAAATATTTCGATGCGAAGATATGGAGGATATACATACGATTCTTTGTATTTTTCGGACACTTTTTTCAAATTGTAGAAAGCCGCACAGAGGGTAAATAGTGGAGGACAGGCGGCGAATAGCGAGCGTTAAATATCTAACTCTCTAATTATCAGAAACTTAAACTTAAATCTAAAACCATGTTTACACTACTCATAGATTTCGGAACACCTGCTTATGATGATACCGTCAAATTGCGGGATGATATACTCAGAAAGCCGCTTGGTTTGGAATTTACGCCCGAATATCTGGCAGTTGAACACGATATGATGCACCTCGCCTGTTATAATGAGCAGCACCATTTGCTGGCTTGTCTTATTCTTGCTCCGCAGGAAAATGGCGAAATTAAAATGAGACAAGTAGCAGTTCGGGAAGATTGTCAGCGAAAAGGCATCGGTCAACTCATGGTAGCCGATAGTGAAAATATTGCACGCGAAAAAGGATTCACCAAAATGACCATGCACGCCCGCGATACTGCCGTTCCGTTTTACCAAAAATTAAATTATAAAAAGAAAGGACGCGCTTTTACAGAAGTAGGCATTAAGCATTATAAAATGGAAAAAGAATTGTAGGGGTTCGAGTAAGTTCATAGTTCATAGTTCATAGTTCATAGTTTGTAGTTCATAGTTTGTAGTTCATAGTTCATAGTTCAACCACTTATTAAGTCGTATTATTTGAATGATTCTCAATTTCAAGATTTATTCTTAATTGGTTGGACTGAACTACGCGACAATTTCAGCTTTCAATTTTTCATAATTCATTGAAAATGAATTTTTTAAACTTAAACTTTCCCGACAACTGTACGGGATAAACTTAAACTTACTAAGGATGAGCAGCTACCCAAATTTCACCATCGGCATACACTTCTTTTTTCCAGATAGGAACGGTTTGTTTGAGGGTATCAATCACAAATTGGCAAGCCTCAAAAGCTGCTTTTCGATGCGGACAAGACACCGCTATCACCACCGGAATTTCGCCAATATCCAATACGCCCGTGCGATGATGTACCGCAATACGTTGTACATCCCAACGCTCGCAAGCAGTTTCGGCTAATTTTTGCATTTCCGAAACCGCCATCGGTGCATAGGCTTCAAATTCGAGGCGTGTGACCTCGCGCCCGTGCGTATGGTCGCGTACTGTGCCGACAAATACGTTGAGACCGCCACAATTTGGCAGGCTGACAAATTCGATGCAGTCATTGATATTCAGGGTTTTATCACTTAATAGTATGTTGATTTTTTCTTCGTCCATAATTTTGAAAGACACGTAGCGCGATACTTCCAGTTCGCGTCCGTAGAACGATGCTTCCAGCTCGTTCCGCGTTAGTTTAGCTTGTAATATGCGAGGAACGAGATAGAAGCATCGTTCTACGGATCTGGACTGGAAGTACCGCGCTACGGTAGCATTTTCATTATTTCTTCATATTCTTTTTTGTGATTAATATTTTGAAAAACTTCGGGCTGTGCAGGCTCAATCAAGTTGACCCGCGAATTAATCAGCACTTTGCGCGGACAGGAATAACCTTGTGCCAAAAACTGAAATAATATCGGATAACTCTTTGGTTCCCAAATCGTAATCAAAGGTTCGGGAAATTCGCTGTGCGGACTATTAAACGCCGTAGCGACGTAGGAAGCATCCCGATTATCTGCTAATTGTCGGATAGTTGCCTCGTTCATCAAGGGATAATCGCAGGCAATGACCAACCACGCCGCCTCCGGGTCTTCCTGAAAAGCCGACAATATCGCCCCATGCGGACCAAGCCCCAAAAATGTATCTTGAATCAATGGAAAATTGCCCAATTCGACAGCTTGTTCGCTGCGGCAGGAGAGGTAGGTTTGGCTGCAAAATGGCGCGATGAGGTCGCGCATATATTCGCGGTGTGGCTTACCGAAATACTCAATTGCGCCCTTGTCCTGTCCCATGCGGGTGCTGCGTCCGCCTGCGAGTACCAAGCCTTTTATTGCAGGTATATTTTTCGTAATTTCTTCTTGTAGAAAATGAATAATTTTTTTGCTTTCGCTGGCGCGGAATGTGGGTATTTGTTGGTATTCAGGCAAATGTTTTTTCAAAAAATCATAAATATCAGTTCTGTCGTCGCTCAGTATAAATGCTTGTACGTCAGTCAGTCGGTCCAATTTACGGCTCAATGATTCCGCTTTTTTCGGGTCAATAAAAACCAACTGTTTACGGGCTTTGAAATGATTGCCATTCACCAAAACCAAATCCGCTTCGTTGAAGTGCATCCGAAAATGATACTGCTCCATATTCGCCTGAAAATCAAAGCGATGGTAGCCGATTTT
Organism: uncultured Saprospiraceae bacterium; assembly: GCA_937967535.1. GTDB lineage: Bacteria > Bacteroidota > Bacteroidia > Chitinophagales > Saprospiraceae > JAHDEO01. The sequence goes on along the minus strand of CALCMV010000136.1, from coordinate 20,432 downwards.
GTCGGTATAAATCATGGCTTTGGGCAGGTCGTCCGTGCCATTGTCGTCGTGATTTTTATGGTCGGCATCTACGTAAGCGAGTTGGTATTTGGGCGATAAATGTTGGATAATTTCATTTGCCAATTGCTGAATATTGCCGCAAGTCGTACCGAGTATTGCCCATTCATTTCTGCCGAAATAACCGAGTTGGGGACGCTTTAATTTTGTGTGCTTTTGATGTGCCATAATCGTAACTCGAACATTCTTGTCCGAAGGAGTATATCATTGTAGAAAACGGACAAGAATGTCCGTGTTACGTGCGTTTAAAATCTTTTTTACCACCTGTTTTTTCCATGAGTTTGGTTGCTTTGATGGTGATATTGTGCGAAAATGCTTTGCACATATCGTATATCGTGAGTGCGGCGAGGCTTGCGCCTGTGAGGGCTTCCATTTCGATGCCTGTCTTGGCAAAAACGCTTGCTGTACAGTTGATAACGATTTGTTTTTTATCATTTATATGAATATCAATCGCGCAATTGTCCATACCAATCGGATGACAAAGTGGGATAAGTTCGCCCGTCTTTTTGGCTGCCATGATACCTGCGATAATTGCCGTCTGAAATACCGGACCTTTTTTGGTATGTATTTCGTCATTTTCCAACAAATCCATAATTGCATCGTCTACTTCTACGATGCTTTGCGCTCGGGCGGTGCGATGCGTGGGTGTTTTTTTGCCCACATTGACCATCGAAGGATTGCCTTGTGCATTGATATGTGTGAATTGCTTTTTCATTCACATAAAGATAGAAAGAAATGCTTTCAAATTCCAAGCAAATTCCAAAACACAAAAATCAAGAGTAGTTTAGACCGTATTTTTGCTAGGACTTTCAACAAGAATTTTTTCAATTTTGAAAGAAAGAATGGCTTCAAGGTGGATTTTTCCTTTTAAAAATTGTGGCGTAAGTTCAAGGTTTTCTATTTGATAATCAGTGATATACGATTTTAGGAAAGTACCGGATTGGATTTCGTATTGGTTGATTTGTGCATTGATGCTTTTCGCAAGGGGTTTAAAGGGGATTTTGAGGTGTTGGTTGAGTTGTTCGAGAACGGTTTTGGTGGCGACGAGGGCAATACCTTTGCTTTTGATGTCTTTTCCTTCGAGGTCTAATTCTATATCTTTGAACAGGATGCTTTTTTCGGATTTATCATAAAACGGTTGGGCTTTGATGGTCACGTTGCCCTTGAAACCACCGGACAGCGTGGCTTTTACGATGAGTTTTTTGTCTTCACTGCTGATTTTTATATTCTTGGGAGTCAGCTTAAATTGTTCGATAGGGAATGGTTTTCCGGCGAATTGTTCATTGGCGATTTTTTCGAGGGTTTTTAGTGCGATTTGTGCATCAAGCAGCAGCGTACTTGGTGAGCGCAGGGATTGGGCAAATTCAGGAGAGCTAATTTCGAGTGGCTTTACGGGCAATGCCTCTCCGATGCTGACCGCAAGATTTGATTTCAAACCCGTCGTGATTTCGAGTGCTTGGTCTTTGACATACAAAGGGTCGAGATAGGTCTTGACGGGCGTGGAAGACCACCAAATTTTACCAACAAAAGGAGCTTCGACAGGATTGGGCAAATCATTAATAGGAGCGATAATCTCCTGCAAATTAACGTTTTGCATAATTTGCTCATCAATAGAATCACAAATTAATTGTTTTTTTGAATGTACCGTATTCAACAAAATAGTCTCAACGGGAACAGTCACAAAACCGACTTTGAGTGTTGGCTTTTTTATCCAACTATATTGTATAATTTCGGTTTTGGTACGCAATGACCAATCAGATGAAATAAGAAATTCGGTCTTCAGCCCCATCATCATTTCGCAGTCGGCAGTAGCTACCGATACGCCAATATCTTTCCTGACCCGAATACCAATCGGGATGCGATAATGAATCGTATTGCCTTCTGCCGCAAGTTTGGGCGCACCAAGTTTGGTAGCTTGTACTTCGATGGGTAGCGACTCGGCGGCAGTCTCGCTATCGTAGAGTGTTTCCGGGATTTGTTCGTCCAATAGCCGTTCTAACTCACTGACGCGAATCGAAATAGCGGGTTTTATGAATGAGTTCATAGTTGGTAGTTCATGGTTCATAGTTCATAGTTCATGGTTTGTAGTTTGTAGTTCATAGTTGATGTTCTTAGTTTTTAATGCGTTAAAAATTGTAATGTGTTCGCCAAATTAAAAATTACAAATCAAACGCGAGTAATTTATTTATTTTTATTTTTTGTAAATACTTAAATTTCAGATTAATACAAATTATAATTTTAAATTAAAAACACCTAATATCTAATTTGGCGAATATATTGAAATTGCTTATTAAATTATTATAACTACAAACTATGAACTATCAACCATGAACTACAAACTACAAACTAAACTCAAAATTTATCAACGAGTGCTTTTTTCATTTTTTGAAATTCTTCTTCGGTGATAACACCTTTTTCTTTCAACTCGCCAAGTTTGAGCAATTGAGTGTAGATGTCTTCTTGCTCTTCCGCCGGAGCAGAGTTGCCAAAAGGTGTAGCATCTTTTTGTTTTTCGGATTTTTGTTTGAGGTCAGAAGCGACTTGTTTGCCTTTCTCGAGTTCTTCTTCGTAAATGGTTTTGGCGAGGTCTTCGTCAATATCTTCTAAATCAATACCTTCCGATAAGAATTTTTTACACACTTGTCCTAATGCGTAAGTGGAAGCCCCTGACATAATTGACATAGACACGCTGCCGATAATGCTTCCGATTCCCGGTATTAATTTGATGAGAGAAGCACCAATACGCGCCAACGAACTGCTTGTGAGCGAGGCAACTAATGATTTACCAACAATGTCAGATATTTTTTTGTCGTAAGCATTGCCTATTTGACAAACCATATCAAATTGAATTGCTGCAACTCCGACAATATCCAAAAAAGGAAGCGGTACAATGCCTAACCCCATAGAGTACAAAATATGATTTTGGATAATTTTATCGACTTGATCTTCTTTGGTCATATGAATTGTTTTTATTGTTAATGAAAATAAATAGTGTAAATTTGTGGAATTTTAGAATTACAAATATAAGATTTATTTTAAAGAGTTTTAAGAAGCAAACATTTATTTTAAAGGTTTTTTCATAAAAAACTAATTAACTGATAAGCAATTCGATAAAATTATACAAGTACATCGTCCAGTAAATTCTTCACTTTTTTGAGATAAAATTTGCGCGAAATTCAGAACCAATCCCCTCGATTTTGGAAGATTTTGGGGGAAGAAAATACGTTTTATGAGAACAAGGCTAAGGAAAAAGCCGTTTTTATAAAATGAATTTAAATTGAGTGTAACACACATTTGTGGAAGTTTAATGTTAGAGTGTACTTTTTAGGCGCATAGCGTCGATACCATTTGTAACACCTAATGTCTAACTACCCGAAAAAGGCGCGTAGCGTCGTCCCCCTTAACACGTTGGTTTTAATAGTGTCGCCGCTATGCGGCTTAGGAAGTTGTGGGGCTAATCGTTGGTTACAAAGTGTTCCGACGCTATGCGCCTAATATTACGAATCCACTTATGCGTGTCACACTCAATTGATAATTTAAATTGAAGGACAAGCGTCAATTTTGAATGATAAAAAATACTAAACTCAATTATTATGAAAAACTGTGTTTTGATTTTCATTGCCTTGATATTTACCTTAAACTTGAAGGCACAACAGACCCAAACTTGCGGCACGCCACCCATCAAATCGGAGTGGCTGAAAAATTATCAAGCCAATCCCGATACCTATGCAAAAGCCGGTGACACTACGCTGTATGTGCCTGTCACTGTGCATATTACGGGTACAGATGCGGGAACGGGCTATTATCCGATAGAAGATATTTTCAGAAATTTTTGCCAACTGAATGAGGATTTTGAACCCCTCGGCATTCGTTTTTATATAGAGGGCGATTTGAATTATATCAACAACTCGGCTTGGTATGCACACGAAACTTTTGAGGCAGGAACCCTGATGATGGAACTCAATAAACGACCCGGTACGCTCAATTCTTTCATCGTGCAAGGGGCAGCAGTAGGGGCTGGCGGATATTATAATTTTGTATCGGATGCAGTGGCAATGACGATGGGAAGTATGAACACACCAATGGGGCATATATGGACGCATGAATTGGGGCATTATTTTTCGCTGATGCACACGTTTTTGGGTTGGGAAAGCATTGTTTATAATCCTAATGAACCAACGCCGGAGACGGTCAGCGGTTGGTTTAGTCCGCGCCCCGTAGAGCGTGTAGATGGCTCAAATTGTACGGTGGCTGCCGATGGTTTTTGCGATACACCGCCCGATTATTTGAGCGAAGGAGGCTTTGATTGTAGCGAAGATGGCTTTAGCGTACAATTGCTAAAAGACCCGGATAGTATATTTTTTCGGGCAGATGGGGGGAATTATATGAGCTATGCGCGAGATATTTGTAATTCATATTTTTCGCCGGAACAACAGGCTGCGGTGCGTGCAAATCTGGTCAATAACCGACAAGATTTGCTGACCAATCAAATAGTCATTGATACACCGGTAACAGCATCGGCAATAATACTCGAACCTACTGAAAACGAGACAGTTGTGGAAGCCCCGACATTGGAATGGATGCCTGTTGAAAATGCGAATCGCTATTATTTTGAAATCAGTCGTCTGTCCAATTTTTCTCCTTCTTTTCGGGTGCGAGAGGGCATTGTATCGGGTACATCTACAACGGTTTATGGCTTGGATGAAAATATAAATTATCACTGGCGGGTGCGACCTTTTAATACGACTTATCCGTGTGAAGGAGAGTTTACAACTTCGTCGTTTATGACAGGCGAGGGCATGTTTACGGATGTTCAGGGTGTGGAGGTTGTTAACGATTTGGTCTTGTACCCGAATATTGTATCTGCGGGAAAAACAGCACGACTCGAAGTTGATTTGGACGAGCCTGTGGAACTGCAAATTTATCTGATAGATGCAAAGGGACGAAAAGTGAGTACATTATTTAGAGGAAAAGCGCAAGGCAATTTTTTACAAGACATTCAAACCACATCGCTTAGTACGGGTTTGTATTGGTTAGCTATTCAGGTAGAGGGGGTATGGGTGCAACGTAAAATGCTGATTTTTGATTAAATTTTCGACATGTTTAAAATCTGGACTTTGGATATTGGGGAATTAGGAAATTTGGTATTAGGTAAATTGCTTTTTATCAAATAATTACAAAATTAAATTAACTGAATAATTTTTTATCTTAATAAAAACTAAATAACTGATAATCAATTATTTACGATTGAAAACCTAATTTCCCAGTTACCTAATTTCCAAAATGCCCAAAGTCTATCGACAAAAATAGAGTAAATGATTATATACGAGTTGCAAGGCGAATTTCTTTGCTAAAAGTGAATATTTGAGTATTCAGACAGCCATTTTTTATAAAAATATTCGCCTTGCAACTGCCCCTTATTTTACTCGAACACCTCCTATTTTTTCGGATTACCTTGAATTACATTCAACACTAGCCTTATTCACAAAAATCCGATATTCATGCACAATAAAGAAATTATAACAGAACGCACACTGCTGCGTAAATACCATTTTGATGATAAGGAGGAGATGACAGACTTATTTATGGATAAAACGGTCAATCATTATATGGGCAATGGACCTTGTAAGACGAAAGCAAAGGCACTCGAATTATTTGACAGGATTATGCGACTCTACGCAAAACCGCTTAGAGACCGTCATTTTGAAATATGGGCAATTGATATCAACGAACATCTTGCAGGGCATTTTGAATTGAAAGAAAGCCAATACACCGAAGCCGATGAATTGGAAGTCGTATATATGTTGTATCAAAATCATTGGGGAAAAGGCTTGATGCCGGAGATTTTGCGAAGCATCAAGGTACATGCACATGCGATGAATCGCCAATTGATTGCAACCATCAACCCGGAAAATATACGTACTGTCAGAGCATTAGAAAAAGTAGGGATTGCCCGGCAAAAATGGGTCGGAGAAGGCAAAAACCGAACACTGAAAGTATGGATTAAGTGATTGCTAACTAAGTGGAAGTATAAGTATAAGTTTAAGAGTAAGTTTAAGTTTAAATAAATAATTCATTTTCAATCAATGTCTTCGCCAAATTAAAAATTACAAATTGAACGTGAATAGTTTACTTATTTTTATTTTTGTAAATAATTATTTTTTAAATAAATACAAATTATAATTTAATTTTATTAATAATCAAAAAACACTGGATACCCAATTTGGCGAACACATTATTTCAATAAATTATCATAATTAAAAGTGTCGCTTAGTTTAGTCTAACCACCTACTCATATTCTTTGTTCGTTGTACTTCGTTCTATGTTGATTTAAACATGTTCTAAGGAGAAACGAAGTACTAAGAACGACGAACCTGACTAGTAATTGTACGATTTCTGATTTTTGATTTTTGATTGGATTTTGCTTTGCAAAATTATTATTTACTATATTTTACTACAAAATTAAATTCATTATACAATTATTATTTTTTATGTATAATTAATTTATAATCAAATATTTAGATGTGTATTTAAGTGAATAATTTACTTAGAAATCAGAAATCAGAAATCAAAAATTAAAAATCATTCAAATCAGAAATCAAAAATTAAAAAATTAGTGTATCTTTGCGCCAAATTTATAAAGGATAAAAAATTAGCATAAAGAAAATTTATTTAAGAAATGGCAGTTTATTTAACAAAGGAAAAAAGAGAGGAAATTTACAAAGAGTTTGGGGGCAGCGAAAAAAACAGCGGCTCTACACACTCACAAGTAGCCCTACTCACTTACCGCATCAAAGAGCTTTCCAAGCATTTGCAAAACAATCGCAAAGATTTTTCATGTCAGCGTTCCTTACTTTCTATGGTAGGTCAGCGCAAGCGTTTGCTCAATTATCTGGCAAAAAAAGATATTAATGAGTATCGCGCATTGATTGAAAAACTCGGAATACGTAAATAGTTTCCGGCAAAAATATTACAAAAAAGTGTTCTGGATAAGAACACTTTTTTTGCTTACTTACCAATACGCTTTTCTTGTAGTTTTCCTGCCTGAAGCGGCATAGTTTGTATGTTTTTGCAAAAAATATTAAAATAGAAAGTAATAAGTTTGAGTTGTATTTAAATTATTTTTATGCAATAAAAATAAAATTTAAACTTAGACTTAAACATAAACTCATTCAGTTATGGGAAAACAAATTCCTACTACGACTTCATTTAATTTGCCTGACGGAAGAGAGGTCATTCTCGAAACCGGAAAGTTGGCGGCACAAGCCGATGGTTCGGTAGTGGTCAAGTTGGGCGATACGATGCTTTTTGCATCGGTAGTATCTGCCACAGAAATGCGCGAAGGGCAAAGTTTCTTTCCGCTTTCAGTTGATTATCAAGAAAAATTTGCAGCAGTCGGGCGTATTCCCGGCAACTTCTTTCGCCGCGAAGCGAGACTCTCTGAAAACGAAATTTTGACTTCTCGTATCGTTGACCGTGTTATCCGTCCGCTTTTTCCGGATGGTTATATGAACGATACACAAGTGATTATCAACCTGCTTTCTTCGGATGGCGATACGATGCCTGATGCCCTTGCGGGTTTGGCGGCATCGGCGGCATTGGCTGTTTCGGATATACCATTTGCCGGTCCTATTTCGGAAGTGCGTGTAGCGCGTATTGATGGCGAATTTGTGGTCAATCCGGGCAAAACGGCAATCGAAAATGCAGACCTTAATATTATACTCGGTGCAACGATTGAAAATGTAATGATGGTCGAAGGTGATGCCAAAGAATGTTCGGAGGCTGACCTGATAGAAGCTATTCGCATTGGACACGAAGCGGTCAAAGTACAATGTAAAGCACAATTGGCACTTGCCGAATTGGTGGGCGAAAAAGCAACCGTAAAGCGTGTAATAGAACCGCAGCCCGAAGACGAGGACATCAAAGCAGCAGTAGAGGCTCTCATCAAAGATAAAGTAACTGCTATCGCCAAAACACCAACCGAAAAACATGAGCGCAAAGAAAAATTCAAAGCCTTGAAAGATGAATTGAAAGAGGCGATGCTCGAAAAGAATGGCGAAGAGTGGATGGAAGAAAATGGACATTTCGTAAGTAAATACTACAACGAAGTGCAGAAGTATGCCATTAGAGATGTCGTTTTGGGCGAACAAACGCGCTTGGATGGTCGTAAGCCTGAAGATATTCGCCACATTTGGTCAGAAGTTGATTATTTGCCGAGTACACACGGTTCGGCGGTATTCACACGCGGCGAAACACAGGCATTGGCAACACTTACATTAGGTACGAAAACAGATGAACAAATGATTGACGATGCACTTGGTTTGCATTTCAATAAGTTCATTTTACATTATAATTTTCCGGCATACTCTGTGGGAGAAGTGCGCCCGATGCGCGGACCGGGACGGCGCGAGGTGGGTCACGCAAATTTGGCGAATCGCTCCTTGCGTCAGATTTTGCCGAGTGAAGATGATATGCCTTATACGGTGCGTATCGTGTCGGATATTCTCGAATCCAATGGTTCGTCTTCGATGGCAACGGTTTGTTCCGGTTCATTGGCATTGATGGATGCAGGTATCAACATCAGGTCGCACGTTTCGGGTATCGCAATGGGCTTGATTACGGATGGAGAACGCTACGCAATTCTCTCCGATATTCTTGGTGATGAAGACCACTTGGGAGATATGGATTTCAAAGTGACGGGTACAGATAGAGGTATCTGCGCTTGCCAAATGGACATCAAAATTGACGGCTTGCCTTACGAAATACTCGAAAAGGCACTCGAACAAGCCCGTCAAGGTCGTATGCACATCCTCGATAAACTCAACGAAACCATTGATGCGCCACGCGAAGACCTCAAGCCGCACGCGCCTCGTATGGAGAAATTATTGATTGATAAGAGTTTCATTGGTGCAGTTATCGGACCGGGAGGTAAGATTATCCAAGAAATGCAAAAGGAAACCAATACGATTATCAATATCGAAGAAATTGGCGACCACGGACACGTCACGATTGCAAGTACCGACCGCGAATCTTTGGATTTGGCAATCGCCAAAATCAAAGGCATCACGCAAGTACCGGAAGTGGGCGACGAGTACGAAGCAGAAGTCAAATCCATCAAAGAATTTGGTGCTTTTGTAGACTTCCTGCCGGGCAAATCGGGCTTGGTACACATCTCAGAGTTGGCTTGGGAACGTGTGAATCGCACCGAAGATGTTGTCAATCCCGGCGATATTATCAAAGTGAAATTAATTGGACTCGACCCGCGCTCGGGCAAGTTCAGACTCTCGCGCAAAGTACTCTTACCGAAGCCGGAAGGCTACGTAGAGCGTCCGCCGCGTGAACGCCGCGACAGAGGAGGTGATGACAGACGTAGAGGCGGTGGTGATCGTGACCGCAGAGACCGTGATAGAGGTCCGCGTAGAGATAGAGGTGATAGAGATAAAAGATGGTAGGATTACCATTCAAATAAATATGAAAGCTGCGCCTTTGGCGTGGCTTTTTTTATACTATCAAGTCTTTTACCAACTCATCTATCTGTTGCATTTCTTTTTCTAAATAGGCTTTTATATTGAGCCTTAATTTGCCGAGTTGCATACCTGACACTTCGCCTATTTGATTGTCTTTCAAGTAGTCTTGGGCATTTTTGTGGCATTTTTGGGAGAGTTTGGCGAGTTGGAGGTGGTCGGGATTGTCTTTATCGAATTTCGGGAAGGGGATGTCGAGGATTTTTTTGTGAACATCACGTGCACCAAATAAACCACGCGTCTGAAAGGCTTTCATCATACTATTTGGCGTAGCTGAATTGAGAAAAGCTGTAAGGTAAAATGCCTCATTTTTATTCTTTGTTGCAAACCAATAGGTTTTACTTTCCACAATAAATTCCATATCCAATACCTTGCGTTCTACCACCGTTGCATTCGCATCTTTGGCAGATGCTGTATACAGTACGAGATAGGGTAGGTTGGGGGCTTGGTCGGTTAGTTTATTTTGCCAATTTAAATAATTGATGCTATTGATACTTTGATTTTTTTCAGTTCTATTCTCTTTCCAAGCATCTTCAACTTTTTTGAACCATGTTGCGGTATCTAAATGTCCTTTTATCATAATGTCTTCATATTGAAGCATTTTGATATTGTCTTTTTTTACCTCTATTGGCAAAATAACCATTTCAGTGAGATGCAAGGCAAAAGGAATAATATTTTTGGAGAGTGCCGTTTTAAATAAATAATCAGATAAAATTCTATTTTTTAATAAAATGTGTTTCCACGGTGGCTTTGCATCCTTTGTAATTGAGGGGTTTGTTCCAACAACAAGTACCCTATCATCAAAATCAGGAACATCTTGCAAGGGGGCAACGAAATAAAAATTTCGTGGTACGAGCGTTGCGCCTTGTTTGAATAAATTTTTATAATGATTTTTATTTTTACTGGATTTAAATTTATAATCTGTAAATGCAGATGCCGCACCCAATTTTGAATAATACCATTTTGATTTTGAATAAGTTAAACGATTTTCGGCTTCTTCAAATTTGGCATTGTGCATAGAAAGTCTCCCTTTCACTGCGAAACCTTCTACGCCCGTAGCAGCAATTTTTTTTCCGCTATGTGCTTGCTTACCAAATATGACACAAGATGGTATATTAAATAATGGACTAACGCCGTCCAAATCCCATAATTCGGTAATTTTAAAATCGCGGGTCGCGCCCCTGCGTGTAGCGTCGTGGTGGTCGGCAGAAAAGAAGCTACGCGGTAAGACAAATGCCAATTGCCCGTCTTTTTTCAAAAAATAAGTCGCACAATGTCCTAAGAAAATTGCTGCAATTTCAAGATGCGGAAAATTCGCCCGTTTTTCAGGCATCACCATGTATCGTTCCGCTAAAATTCGGAGTTGATTTTGGTATTCTTCATTCTTAATAGAACTGTAGGTAAACCACGGCGGATTACCGATAATAAAATCAAAACTACCTTTTATAAAACAGGGTTTGTACAGATTTTGAAGAATAAAACGCCAAATACTATCCCGTTTATTTTCTTTTGCTTCTTTTAATCCCTTATAAATATTGTGGAAACTATTCAGCATCGTTCCACTTACCTTTTCTTTTATTTTACTTTTAAATGTTTTTTCAAAAATGCTGACAGACAATGAGTTATCACCTTTTGTTCGTTCTGCAAGGTCATCACAAATATCCAATGCGGCATCAAAAAAAGCAGCATTTTCAAAAACAGACGTAGCTACGCTATACCGTTTTTCATCAATTCTGACGATAAATTCCTCATCAAATAATTCAAGCGTACCTTCGGGTGTGAGTAGCGTATTGGCAAGGAAAACATTGAGTGTAATCGGTCTTTTTACGGCTTTCATTTTGTCGCCAATCGCCAATAGAATGGTTGTTTTAGCGATTTGTACCGAAAGCGGATGTATGTCAATACCACTTACATTATCGGCGAGTTCTTCGGCGGTGATGTCCGGATGGTCGCGTTTGAGTTTATCAATCGCAGCTCGCAGAAATGACCCCGAACCGCAAGAAGGGTCAAGTATTTTACTGTCTTTTTGAAAATCAAAAGCATCTGTCACCTTCGCGCACAACCAATCGGGCGTATAGTATTCGCCGAGTGCATGGCGAGTGTCAAGGTCAATCAATTCTTGATAAACGCCTTTGAGTACATCCTCATCCACACGAGTAAAATCGTAGGTACTGATTTGTTGGGCTATCGTGCGAAAGACCTTTTTGAGTGCTTTTCGATTGTGGTCTTTTCCGACCCAAAAAAAGAAATCATTATCAGTGAAGTTCTTGATATTCAGTTGGTCAAATATACTGCCATCTAAAATACCTCTCATTTCTCCATCATCAATAAAATCATCATTGGTAAGAATGGAGTAAGCCAGCATTTTCGCAAAAATACTCAAATAGGTATGTACCAAAAAGACCCTTTCCGAGCCATCAAATTCGCTATACGCAATACTCAAAAAACGATACCATTGGTCGTAGGCAATTTTGATTTCTTCTTCCTCTTTAATTTCGTCGTAATATTCGCGGAGTTGATACATACAATTCAAAAAGACCTTTGAACTTCCGCCAAAATCTTGTTGAATCAGTTCTAAGGTGGCGTGTTGCGGTTCTTTTTTAAATAAATATCTGTCGAGAAAAAAGTAAAAATCGTTGGTGTTATTTTCGGTTAATGTGAAGCTGTCCGTTTCTCTCAATTCAAAATCAGACAGCGAAATGTCTCCCTCTAATTTGGTTAATTCTTCATATGAGGGTGCGTAAATTTTCCAAACCAGACAATCTGTAGAAATTAGTGTAAAATTATAATCTTGCCTGGAGTTCCAATTTCCGGCTAAGTATTCGGCGAGTTGTTCTTTGGCGTGTTGTTCGGTTTTTTGCAAGTTTTTTTCAAATTCAATAATCACATTTGCATATTGTGTATCTGCACGCCCTGTTTTGATGCGATTGGGTAAAGGAATATTTGCAACGGTTATTTCCGAACCCTTTGCCATTTCTTTAATGAGATTTTTTGTGGATTCATCATTTGCAAATAAATCATTGAGCAAAATCAAAAATAATTCTTTTTTGGCATCTTCTGAGTTTGCTTGTTTGATATTAATCAAATATTCCTGTATTTGCCCTTTTTTTTGTTGTTCAAACATGATAGATTAATTAGAGCATGTTTGGAATTTTTCTGCCTGATAACCAACATTTTATGAACTTGGCTTCATATCGAATCAGTCACTTATCTCGATAAACTCCTTCTTCGATATTTCGCCAAAACCATAAACTGTTGATTATCAGTTTGAAAAATTCCAAACATGCTCTTATGAATTTGATAGTATTTTTTCAAAGAAAAAATAAAATCAAAAGTACGAAAAAATCATGTTTTTTACGTCAGATTTTCCAATCAAAGCTACATATTAAGGTTTTGTCAGTCAGCCTGTACGGAACTCCTCAATATCACAATTAATCAATAGCGCAATATTCATAAAAAAGAAAGCCCCGACCTTATCCGTTTATTGAATGTATTCGCCAAATTGGGTGTTTAGTATTTTTTGATTTTTGATTAAATTTTAATTTGAGTTTGAACTTGCTCTTAAACTTAATGTAGTCTCTAATTTCTCGTCAATGTATAATGCTCTTCATATGTATACATTAAATATATGCCATTGATTAATTCCACGTCTCTATTTATTTTGTTGACCATTATCAGCGAATCATTATTTAATTCAAAATTGTACTTTCTTAAAATCACATCTCCGTTACACTCAATATAAGGTAAACAGTCGCAGTAGCAACCGCAATTACCATCCATAAACTCAATTTCATCGCCTTCTATTTCTATAGAACCAATACAATCTTGAAAACCACCTTCTCCGGTTTTTCTGAATTTTGAATAAGTAATTTCAATACTGATTTCTCTTGTTGTTGAATCAATGCCGCTATACGAATCATAGGTATGACCCCTGACTGTCAATACCTCTCCTGTATATTTTCCATATAAAGACCCGGTTATATCATCTTTGATGCAACTGGTTATTCCAATTATCAAAATGCTGATTATGAATAGGATGAATTTGAAGTGAGTCATAGTTTTTAGTTTTTAGTGTAAGAGAAATAGTTCATATTATAAGACAGTGATTACTCATAAAAGGTTGGGGTATATGAAAGTGTAATATTAAGTGAAATCAAAAATCTTCTACATCACAATTAATCAACAAAGCAATATTCATAAAAAAGAAAGCCCCGACTTTATCCGTTTCAATTAAATCATTGATAATCAGGAAAGCATCAATGATGACCAATGACACCAAAGCTGCGATAATTACATGCCGTCGCTTAGGAGAGGAAGAGTTGTGATAAATATGTTCGCCTTTTACAAGAATGACCACCGTCAGTATCAGGAAAATAATCAGACCGGGAATCCCTTGGTCGGTCAGCATCATCAGGTAATAATTGTGTATGCCGGAGCGTTCGGGATTGTCGCTTACATAAGTCTCGAAACTGCTGACGGTATATTGTTGATAAAAATTCTGAAAATTGCCCGGACCGAAACCCGTCAGTAGTTCTTCTTTCGACATCTGCACCGCAGCCACCCAACGATAAACGCGCTCCATAGTGGAGATGTCTTCCATTTTATAAGTCGCTTCGAGCAAGCTATTGAAATCGTAGTGCGAAATCGTCGTTTCGTAATTGGGCGCATAGTCGAGATACTTATTATCATGTGACAAATAAATCACACCTGCCAAGACCACCACAAGCCCCAAACCCACCGCAATTTTTACTAATCGCAATCGAATCACCACATATGCACCCACGCCCAACATCAGCGCGACATAGGCAGTACGTGTGTACGAAAGCTGGATGCCGATAAGGATAATTGCAGCACCAAAAATCACCATCCACCAAGTCCGCGACCAGCGTTTGTACCAACTCTGTGCGACGACAACATAAGGCAAAAACAAAGACAACAAAGCCGCATACACCACATGATTATGATAAAAGGGCTGCATGGCTCGATGACTGTCTTTGAGGCTAAAACCCGATGCACTCTGCCGCATCAATACAATACCAATCGTGATGAGTAAAGGAATAAAAAAACACCAAAATAAGGCTCGCAGGTCTTTTTCTTTTTTAATTAAAATACCTGTAAGTACCACAAAAACAAGTACATACCACATTTTCGCGGTAAAAAATTTGATAGAAACCAAAAACAATTCAGAATTGAGTGTTGCAATAAACATCCAAGCCAAATGCAGCAACAAAACCAGCATCAAAGGATGCCGAAAAAAATGCCCGTTGACTTTATCCAGATTAGCAAAGAGGTAAAAAACGCACACAAGTGTCAAGCCAATTATCAGAGGTTCGGAAGGCAAATTGACCGAAAAAGCACCCGGAATATGTATCTCCATCGAAAAGGGAATACAGGCAAGCAGCAAGTAAAATATTTTCCGAAAATCCACCACCGCCACATAGACCAACAACAAAGCCAAAGGCAATCCCATCAAAGGATAAAAACCTGTTACTAAACCAAGCACCACCCCAATTAGCAATACAGCAGCGTATGCTATATAAAAGTAATCTTGAGCGGAGAGGCGAGAGACGAGAGAGGTGAGAGGAGAGAATTGAGACATGAGACGAAGAGATTTGAGTGTGAGAAAATAGATGTTGAGATGTGCATGAGACGAGAGAGGTGAGAATTGAGACATGAGACGAGAGATGTGAGATTTGAGATGCGAGATTGATTTTATTTTATAATGCGAGAAAAAACTCGCCTCTCTTCTCTCTTGTCTCTGTTCTCAAATCTCTCGTCTCTTTTCTCACGTCTCTGTTCTCTTCTCTCTCGTCTCTTCTCTGGTAATCTCTTTCCAGTTAATATCTTTATAATAATCCAACAACAATGCGCCCAGGGAACTCAAAATAAAGGCAATCATTCCGACACTCAAGACGGTCAAGGTGCGTCGTGGGCGCGAGCGTACTACGGGTGTACTAGGCGGTTCGGTAATGTAGAGCGAATAGACATTCGTATCGTAGACGGTTTGGTATTGAAAAAAGCGGTCGCGTAGGAAACTGATTTCATCGGCGAGGTCTTCTTGGCGCAGTTCGAGGAGTGTCACCTGTTCGCGTCCTCTATTGAATCTGTCGAGATTGATTTTGCTATCGCTTTTTGGCGATGTCAGTCTAAATAATTGATTTTCAAGGCTTTTTATGTTGGTGCGTAGTACATTGATAGTATCCCTCGGTGCGCTGCCTGTACTTTGAAGCGCATCTAAACGCGCTTGTTTAGCGGCAAGAGCAGATTCTGTTTTGGCAACTAAAGTGGTCAAAAATTCCTCTTGCGAAGCCACACTTACGATACCATATCTCGCCCTAAGTTGTCGCACGCTATCCGACGAAGCATTATAAAGAGCCTGTTTATCTTTCACTTTTTGCTCAAATGAGCCTAAGATGCGGCGTTGATTTTCTTTGGTCAATCGGTTGTTGATTTCATTGATTTTTCCGACGACTGCCCATACCATATCGGCAGTTTTTTCACGGTCTACATCCTCAATCGAAATCTCAATCGCATCCTCTACGTTCTTTTTTACTTTGTATAATTCCAAAAAATCATTCACCACATAATGCGGTGCTTCCAATTCCGTCGAATCAATATCATAGTGGGCATACAAGTCATATTTATCTACAATGTAATTAACGACTTCCGGCGATTTTGCGATATTCATAATTCGATTGGTTTCATCCCTTCCGCCATAAAAATCCATATTTTCATCCGCACCGCCAAAGAGCGCACCCCGACTCGCAATACGCAGATTAGCAGGATAAAAAACGACCTTCGATTTATAGTAATTCGGAATACTCAAACAATAAAATACCGCTATCAAACCCGCAATCGCAGAAGTAATAATAATGGGAATTTTCCAACGATAAAGGGTTTTCAAAACGTCCAATAAACTCTCTTTGTGATTCATTCTTTCAATGCTTAATAACTACAATGCTAAAATGCTAAAATGCTAAAATGCTAAAATGCTAAAATGCTAAAATGTTGCAATGCTAAAATGCTAAAATGCTACAATCTAAAATGCTTAAATGCTAAAATGCTACAATCTATAATGCTAAAATGCTAAAATGCTACAATCTAAAATGCTACAATCTATAATGCTAAAATGTTGTAATGCTTAAATGCTACAATTTTCTTTTATTATCTTATTTTGAATTTGTGACTTGTCGCTCCAATTGTTTCAGAATATCCCCGACAGTATTAACTTGTCCCTCTGCATTAATATTGCAACTAAAGGCTTCGTCAATATTTACAATTAACTCTGCGAAGGTAATAGAGTCAATTTGAAGGTCGTCGCGGAGGTCGGCATTCGCATCGAGTCTTTCGATGGCATCTAAGCCGACACCCTCTAAAGTGTTATTTAACACGTCTAATAATTTATCCTGCATTTACGTTTAAAATTTGTGTTCAAGAATGGCTATCTTCGTGCAAAGATAATTAGTTTATTGAGTTTATTTAGTTGACTAAGTTTATTTAGTCGATTGAGTTTATTGCTGGTGTTCGACAAAAATAGAGTAAATGATTATCAGAGTTGAATAAACTTAAACGGATAGCCAACATTCGCCTTGCAACTATTCCAAACTTAAACTTAAAAGTAGTCAACTCATCACAAACAAAGATGCCAAATATCAAATATCTTACACAACCGGAGGCAGTTTCAATGGAAGACGAGTGGTTTGAAATAGCCAACCCGGAGCATTTCTGGGTGCAGTGGCGATACGAATTTTTCAAATCATTTATAGGAGAAGACCAACTCCGCGGCAAGCACTTTTTTGAGGTGGGTTGTGGGCATGGATTAATTATAAATCAGATTGAAACAGAATTTGATAGCCTTGTAGATGGTTGTGATTTAAATGAATACGCATTAAATAAAATTCAAAATAATAAGGGCGAATTATTTTGTTATAATATTTTTCAACAAGAAAAAAACTTTGAAAATCGTTATGATGGTTTGATACTGTTTGATGTAGTGGAGCATATTACGGATGATTTGGAGTTTTTACGCACTTCGCTTTTTCACCTCAAATCCGGTGGTTTGGTCACTGTGAATGTGCCGGCATATCAGGCGTTTTACAGTCGCTACGATACCGTATTGGGACATCAACGGCGATACACTAAAAAAATGTTGCACGACCTCTTCCAAGAAGCAGGATTGACAGATATTCGTGTGGCGTATTGGGGTTTTTCGATGTTGCCTGCATTGGTGGCGCGGAAGATTTTACTCACCTTGCGCCCAAATACTGATGTAGCGCAGAATGGCTTTAAACCACCAAGCGAGGGCATTAATTCATTATTCAAACGAATGATGAAAGCTGAATTGAAATTGATGAAAAAACCATTTTCGGGAACATCGGTGATGGCAATAGCGCAGAAACCTTAAGAAGTTTAAGTTTATCCCGTACAGTTGTCGGGAAAGTTTAAGTTTAAATAAATAATTCATTTTCAATGAATTATCATAATTAAAAGTGTCGCTTAGCATACTACTATACATGAACCCCAAACCAGAACGTCTTGCTGAATTTATTTCAGCATCTCCTAGGCTACCAGTACAATGTTAAGTGTGAGCTACAAATTTGTATCTTATTATAAATCAACAAATTAGAGCATTTTTCATCAGCCGTTTTCCATTGTCCGGGAGATGCTGAAATAAATTCAGCAAGACGTTTTTTCTTGGTGTTTTTGGGTCAGGTATAGTAGTATGGTCGCTTAGTTCAGTCCAACCACTTAGTCATTCAAGTTAAACTTGTTCTTAAACTTAAACTTCGACTTACTTAGTGCCTAAATTTATAAATCTACACCAACGATTCCGTGATAAGTTGCATTGGAAAAGAAGTTTTCACAAACTAAGGAATTACTACCATTGCATATGGTATTGCCATCACAGTCCATTGGATTTACTGCTATATCTGCACAATAATTATCCAAAACATAATACTGCCTGTTCCGAAATGTATATTGATGCACGAAAAATGTACAAGCCAATTCCTGCCCGGTATATGACACCATGTTGAAATCGGTTAACGCCTGTTCAAGACAATCTGTGGTGACTGCTTCTTTGTCGCAACTTGCACACAAAACTAGGGCAATGAAAATTGGCAATAACTTTTTCATGTTTTTTGATTGATAGTCGTATTTATTATATGCAATTTAAGGAGTTACACCAACAATTCCATGATAAATCGCATTTGGCAAGAAGTCATTACAGAGTTGTGTATCATCGTCGATACAAAGGGAGTTGCCTTCGCAGTCTTCTAGACCAAATGCTGCGTCTATACAATGATTATCCAAAAGGTAGTACTGCTTGTTCTGAAATGTATATTGATGTACGAAAAATGTACAAGCTAATTCCTGCCCGGTGTATGGTATCATTTCTAAGTCGGTCAACGTTTGTTCGAGACAATCTACGGTGGCTTCTTCTTGTTCACAGCTTGCACATAAAAGTATGGCGATGAAAATTACTAATAACTTTTTCATATTATTTAATTGATAGTAGTGTTTAGTTTATGTGGTTCAAGGAGTTACACCAACAACTCCATTATAAGTCGCATTTGTAAAGAATTCATCACAATCCTGTGAAATTCCACCACATAAAGTGTTATTGTCACAGTCGAATACCCTTAACGATATGTTTGAAACACGGTCGCTGATAATGAAGTATTGTTGTCCTTGAAATGTATATTGTTCAAGATAAACTACACTGTCCGGTTCTCGTGAGGGCACCATATTCAAGTCGGCTAATATTTCTTCAAGACAATCGCTTAGAGATGCTTCTTTATCACAACTTGTACCCAAAAGTAAGGCAATGAAAATTGCTAACAACTTTTTCATATTTTTTGATTTAGAAAAATCCTTCACCAAGATAGACAGTTGAAATAAGAAAAATGGTTGGGTGGGCAATGTAAAACGATTTTGTAAATCGTTCTGCTCGTAGTGTTTGACGATTTGCAAAATCGTTTTACGTTTATTTAAACCGAATCGCTTTCACCGGGTCAATCCGCGTCACCAAATACGAGGGAATAATCAGCACAATTAAGGTAATCAAAAAAGTGCCTAAATTCAAGAGCAGAATCGTCCAAAGATTCAATTCAACCGGTGCGATAGAGACATAATAGGCTTCTTCGGGCAATGTAATCACCCCAAAATATTTTTGAATCAAACAAATACCAATCCCCAAAATATTTCCTAATAACAAACCAACACCTATTATATAGGTGGCATGATACAGAAAAATTCGCCGGATAGAGGCACTCGGACTGCCGAGGGCTTTCAATACGCCAATCATATTGGTGCGTTCCAAAATCAAAATCATCAGTGCCGTCGTCATATTTACAATTGACACGATAATCATTAAAATGAGAATCAATCGCTCATTGACATCCTGCAAATTGAGCCAATTGAAAATGCCCGGATACACATCTTTGATGCTTTGACACATCAACTCCGGTCCGAGTACATGGAAATAAATGTATTCATCAAAGACATCCAAATCCCGAATATCATCCAAAAATACTTCAAATCCCGACACTTCATCTTCCGCCCAGCCATTGAGTTGTTGAATGCGGCGAATGTCGATAATCGCAAATTTTTTATCGTATTCTTCCAAGCCTGTTTTGTAAATGCCTTTGACTTTGAACAGGCGTTGAATCCTATCGCCCGACTCTACGAAGTGGACGGTAAATTTATCACTGACTTTGAGTTTCAGGCGTTTAGCAGTAGATTCAGAAATGAGAATATCGCGCGAAGCCGTACTATCACTAAATTCCAAAATCTCCCCATCTACGATATAATCTTTCATAAATGACCAATCGTAATCCTTGCCGATACCTT
>CALCMV010000135.1 GCA_937967535.1 uncultured Saprospiraceae bacterium | reverse complement strand
ATCACCTTATTTGAAAGAATTTTATGGGCGTGTAGATTGGTCGGTCAAAAGTATTTTTGGCGGTTATTTAGGTTGGTTTGATGGGAATGCTTCGACCTTGTTGCCGCTTCCTGTGCAGGAAAAAGCTGAAAAAATGGCAGCTCTTGCAGGTGGCGAAAAAGAACTGCTTTCTAAGGCAAAAAAAGCACTGGATAATGATGAATTTCAATGGGTATTGGAACTGACAGATTATCTGCTTCGACTATCGCCGGGTGATGGAGAAGTAAAAGAAATTCGCTATGAAAGCCTCATTCATCTTGCTGAAAAACAATCTAATCCGAATGCGAGACATTATTACCTGACACAAGCATTGGAGGTGAAAGGTGTGGATACAGAAATGCTTGTAAAAACCACAGAACAGATGGCACATAATGTTCCTTTGGAGGCTCTTTTTAATGCGATTGGAGTCGGGATAATTCCTGAAAAATCTTTGGATTATAATAAAAAAGCGGTTTTTGAATTTACAGATATTGACGAATATTGGTCTTTACACATTAGAAACGGTGTAGCAGAAATTCAGCCCTTCGCACTTGATGAACCCGACCTCGAAATCGAAACAACAAGTACAATTTGGAAAGAAATTTTAGCGGAAATCAGGAATCCAAAAGCAGCTATCGCCAAAGGAGATTTGAAGATTGAAGGTGGTATGATGGAGTTCGGAAAATTTATGGGGATGTTTCAGGAATAAACTTTGATTTCGCTGATTTTGAAGTAAGAAAATAAAATATTTTCTATTGATTATTAATAATTTACAAAAATATATAAAATTAATATTTTTTATTTTAAATATTTTATTAACTTGATTTTTTTCTCAATAATTAGATTATTATTTTTTTAAATTAAATTATATAATAATTCATAAATAATTGATTATAAATTTTTTATAAAGTTAAATGTGTAGTATTATTTTTAATGAATAATAATTTTAAATATTTTTCTCATTTCAAAATCAGCGAAATGTAAGAATAAAGAACGATGAACTTGGTAAAATTCATCATTTGACTAACACATTCATTATTTTTCCGTATCATTGGCTTCATTTAAATGGAATAATGTAGCGCGATACTTCTAGTTCGCGCCGCGTTAGTTTTGCACATACGAGGAACGGGCTGGATGCCGTCATTTGTCGGTACAAGAGCATCGTTCTACGGGGCGCGAACTGGAAGTGTCGCGCTACATTCATTCAAAATTAATATGTCTGACAGAATAAAAAATCAATTTAATTTAGATGGCAAAGTCGCTATCGTAACGGGCGCATCAAAGGGTATTGGAGAGAGTATCGCGCGAGGATTGGCGGAATATGGTGCGAAAGTAGTTGTCAGCAGTCGCAAGCAAGATGCGGTGGATGCAGTGGCAGAAAGTTTCAAAAAAGACGGCTTGGAAGCCACCGGAATTGCCTGTCACGTAGGATATGAAGACCAACTCAAAAATCTCGTAGAAGCCACCGTAAAGCAGTACGGCGGCGTTGATATTTTGATTAATAATGCGGCGATAAATCCCATTTTCGGACCTATCGTAGAGGCTGATGGCGAGATGTTCGATAAGGTGATGAATGTCAACGTAAAAGCCTGTATGTTGTTGGCGAATCTTTGTCATCCGATTATGGAAAAACGCGGCGGCGGCTCGGTCATCAATATCGCTTCGGTGGAAGGTATGAAGCCTTCATTTGGCTTGGGCGTCTATGGCATCAGCAAGACGGCAGTTATCATGCTCACCAAAAATCAAGCGAAAGAATGGGGCGGCGCAGGCATCCGCAGTAATGTGATTTGTCCGGGTTTGATTCAGACGAAATTCAGCGCGGCACTCTGGAAAAATGAAGCGATTCTCAAGCAAGTCGAAACGCATCTTCCTTCTGGGAGAATGGCTCAACCCGACGAGATGGCAGGCTTGGCAGTATTCCTTTCTTCGGATGCGTCGAGCTATTGTACAGGTGGCGTTTATACGGCTGATGGTGGACATATGATTGCCGGATAGTGTTGAAGTGTTGTTGTGTCGTGGTGTCGTAGTTTCGAGATTGATTCATTTTACCATAACACAATTTACACTGTAAAACAACTACAACACAACGACACCACAAAACCACAACACAAATACTATGAATTTCGAATACACAGATAAATCAAAAGCCCTACAAGCAAAAGTTGACGCCTTCATGCAGCAACACATTTTTCCTATCGAAAAGGAATATGATGAATTTATAGAAAAAAACCAATGGCAAATCCACCCGCGCATGGAGGAGTTGAAGGAAATGGCACGGGCAGAGGGCTTGTGGAATTTGTTTTTGCCGGAAGATTACGGAGATTTGAGTCCGGGCTTGACCAATTTGGAATATGCGCCGCTTGCTGAATTGATGGGGAGAATCCCTTGGTCGTCGCAGATATTCAATTGCTCTGCGCCGGATACGGGCAATATGGAAGTGCTGGCAAAATTCGGCACACCCGAACAGCAAGCCGAATGGCTCACGCCACTCATGGCGGGTAAAATACGCTCGGCATTTTTGATGACCGAACCGGATGTAGCTTCTTCCGATGCCACGAATATTCAAACCTCTATCGTGCGCGAAGGCGAGGAATACGTAATAAATGGTCGCAAATGGTGGTCATCCGGCGTGATGAATCCCGAAACGAAGGTCTATATCGTCATGGGTAAAACCGACCCAACGGCACAGCGACATGTTCAACAAAGTATGATTCTCGTACCTGCCGATACGCCGGGCGTGCGGGTGGTGCGTCCTTTGCGGGTGTTTGGTACATACGATTCGCCGGAAGGTCATGCCGAAGTGGAATTGAAAAATGTGCGTGTACCTGCGAGCAATTTGTTGGTAGGAGAGGGGAGTGGCTTTTTGATAGCACAAGGGCGACTTGGTCCGGGTAGGATTCACCATTGTATGCGCTTGATTGGTGCGGCGCAACGTGCGCTCGACCTCATGTGCATACGAGTGACTCAACGCGAAACTTTCGGCAAAAAAGTCGCGCAATACAGCAGTATTCGTCAGGATATAGCGAAGTCGCGCTGCGAGATTGAACAAGCGCGATTGCTGACGCTTTCGGCGGCAGATAAGATTGATAGATTCGGCATCAAAGAAGCGAAAGACTTAGTAGCAATGATTAAAATTGTCGTACCTACGATGACTTGTAATGTAGTGGATAGAGCGATTCAGGCACATGGCGGAATGGGTGTTTGTCAAGATACGCCGCTTGCCGGATACTGGATTTATGGGCGTACTATACGACTTGCCGACGGACCGGACGAGGTACATATGTATCAGCTTGGAAGGAATACGATTAAGCAGATGATGAATGTTTAGTCCGTAGTCGATGGTTCATAGTCCATAGTTTTATTTTCGCGGAGCGAAAAACTAACTCGCGTTTGCCTATGGACTATGATCTATCGCCTATGGACTTTCACCCTTTAAGAATATCATGCCCCATCTTATCACGCTTCGTTTTCAGGTATTCTTCATTGTGCTTATTCGGCGGCACTTCGATGTGGACATTATCCACGATTTCCAAACCGTAACCAACGAGTCCGATACGTTTTTTCGGATTATTACTCATTAATTTTATTTTAGAAACACCCAAATCGCGTAAAATTTGTGCGCCTACGCCGTAATCGCGTTGGTCGGGTTGGAAGCCGAGTTTTTCATTGGCTTCTACGGTATCGAATCCCTCTTCCTGCAACTTATATGCCTTCAATTTATTCAACAAACCAATCCCGCGTCCTTCCTGTCGCATGTAGAGTACCACGCCCTTGCCTTCTTTTTCTACCAACTCCATAGCTTTCTGCAATTGGTCGCCACAATCACAACGCAGTGAGCCTAAAATATCGCCCGTTTCGCATGACGAATGTACGCGTACAAGAATAGGTTCATTCTTTTCCCAACGTCCTTTTACCAATGCCAAATGCACCTCACCTGTTGTCAATTGACGATAAGTAATCAATTCAAAATCACCATATTTTGTTGGCATATGTATGGCAACATCACGCTTGATAAGTGTCTCATTTTTAATGCGATATGCTACCAAATCTTTGATAGCGATAATTTTCAAATCAAACTTATCGGCTATCTTATACAAGTCAGGCAGTCGTGCCATCGTACCATCTTCATTCAAAATTTCGACCAAGACACCCGCCGGATAATAGCCCGCCATTTTCGCCAAATCAATCGCTGCCTCCGTATGTCCTGTGCGTCGCAATACGCCCCCGCGTTTTGCCCGCAAAGGAAAAATATGACCCGGACGGGCAAAGTCCGAAGGCTTCGTTTCGGGGTCAATCATCGCACGGATACCCGTAGCACGGTCATACGCCGAAATGCCTGTTGTACAGCCCTGCCCAAGCAGGTCAATCGACACCGTAAACGCCGTCTCATGCAAGGCAGTATTATCACTCACCATCGGATAGAGTTGCAATTCATCACAACGGTCTTCGATAATCGGCGTGCAAATCAAACCGCGCCCTTCGGTTGCCATAAAATTAATAATTTCCGGTGTCACGCACTCCGCCGCACAGATAAAATCACCTTCATTTTCGCGGTCTTCGTCGTCCACTACGATGATGACTTTACCGGCTTTGATGTCGGCTATGGCGTCTTCTATTGTATTTAATTTATTTTGCATGTGTTTGTGTGAATTGTGATTGGGGATTTAGTGATTGATTTTTTCCCATGTGTAGTAATTGAGTCCTCTCACTATGTACTTATTATAAGGAGTTGGAAATGTTTCGATTCTTTCTATGATAGTGTCTTTGGTTTCTTTATTGGCTATTTTTATTGTGGATGAATCTCTGTCAATTACCCGATAACCAAATTTATCCAATTCTTTATTGATTATTTTTATGTCAATTGGTAAATGCAGAATGGAATCCATTTGTTGTCGGACAAATGATTTATTCTGTGCTTTTTGAGTTTTGAACGTATCTATGTACAAATCAAAGCCTTTTGCCATGACTTCGTGAAAATCATCTGCATAAATCTGATAATACGGTCTGAATCGCCCTGAATCGCCCTGAATTTTTTCTCAAATTATAGTAGCCACATCCCGCAGAAATCGTATCGCAGTTATCTCTAACTAATTGACGGACAGAGACATTGAATTGCTCATCAAATGGATTGTAAGTTGGTTTTTCTTTGCAGGAAATGAATAGAATTAGAATTAATATGAGGGTGGTTTTGTTCATTCTATATGATATTATGCTTGTTTTTCAGCTATCCATTTATCTATTTTTGCTCTAACTTCCTCATTTGAATAAACTCTCCCTTCTTCGATATCTTTCAAACCTTTTTCAATTCTTTCTATCTCATAATCAGTCAATTCTACACTTTTAGAGGTCAATTCCTGAAATAAATCTTTAACCTGTTGAAGTATCATTAAATCGTCCGTCTCCACTACATATTTGTGAATATCATTTTTTAATTCTAATGCCTTCATAATTTTTAATTTTTGCTAAAGTTAGCGGATTAGACGGATAAAGGCAAACGGTCAAAATAAACGCAACTGGTTCGGACCTGCTTTTGCACCATGAGGTACGTCGTTATCTATGTTGTACAAAGCAATTTTCTTAGAGTGATATGCAAGAATGTTTGAGTCAAATGCTCGACGAAAATCTATCACTTCCTCTTGAAACAACAATTCCTTAGCTATTCCCTTTCCCATATCAATGAATAATAATTTTCCTTCTCGTGTCATCATCAGTACCGAAGTATCCCCGATATATTCTACCTGAAAGCCAAAACCATCTTCAGATTCGTCAAATAGATAACCCCATTTTAGAGAACGTATTTTTTCTTGATTAAAAACATCGTATTCTGCTACTTCATTACCGTAATGAGACCCAGTAATCAGACGAGTTTTATCACTCGACAAATTACCCGGCACAAGGTCTTCACAGTCTTTCCAACGTTTCACCTTCAACTTGGAATTATCAATAAAAACATTGAAAATCATTCCATCATCCTGACCACATGCTGCACTGATAATTACATGATTGGAAGATGAGGTTGCATAAAAGTTATAAGAACTGTATCCCCACTGTAAGGCTATCTCATTGACCACGCTAAAATTCTCCGTATTCCTCAACTGTAGTACATCACACCACATATCTCTTGTGGGTAAAATGTTTATAAAGTGCTGATTGTCAAGTGTAAAGAAATTTTGAGAACCAGAAAAATTTTGCCATTTCTCGTGTTTGTGTGTAAATATACTTTTCCCATTTTTATCCCAAATCTTAAACCTGTCATCACGCGATATAGCGATAAATTTTTCATTTGGACTTTCAATAACCCTCCAGTAAGAATATGATTTATTTATCGCTTTACCATCTCTCTCCCAAATAACTTTCAGATTTTTATCTAATTTTAAAATCTTACTCTGTTGCTTGAAATTGATTATCCAATTCCCTTGATGTGTTGGAAAAATCGTAGAAATACGGTCTTCAAACTGCCTTTCAACTAACTTAATAGGATATAATTTGCCTTCCAACATGATTAAATTATGTCGCTGATAATCTTTTCTAATCTCCTAACAAACGTCCCCCAATCATAGTTTTCTTGAATATAAACTAATCCTTCATAACTCAATTTTTGTCGCAATTTTTCATCCTTGATCAATCGAATAATCGCCTCGGCAAATTCATCGGCAGTATCGGCAAGCACAATCGTTTTTTCAGCTTCTGCACCGATGGCATTATTGACCATTGAAGTCGTCACACAGGGAACACCCATCGCCATCGCCTCTAAGATTTTATTCTGCAAACCTGCCCCCATAAAAAGCGGCGCAACAAAAATTTCCCCATCATTATACGCATCCCTGATGTCATCCACCCAACCCGTTACCGTCACCTGTTCACTTTGCAGACGGAGAACTTCGGGCGCAGGTCGCGCACCCGCAATGAGTAAGCGCAAAGCAGGCATTTCCTGTTGTAATTTCGGTAAAATTTCCTGCACCAAAAACCGCGCAGCTTCCACATTCGGTGCATAGCCCATATTCCCCACAAAAACCAAATCATAATGTGATTTTTTATCTTTTTTTCGTTGAAAAAAATCAAAATCAACACCGTTAGGAATGATTTTTATACGTTCTTTTTTATTGATATTCAAATGATTACGGTCTTGCTTCGAGATAATCGTGTGAGCATCAAAATCATCAAAAATCTCCGCTTCATACCGCATCATTTTCCGTGCTTCTCTCGCTAAAAAAGGACGCAAATAAAAGGGCGCATTCTCCGACCAACGCTTTGCATTCACCGAGAAAGCATCCATATAATCAATCACATTCGGCAAAGGCAAATCACGCGCATACTCTGCCATTCGTGCCAACTGACAATACACCGCATCCGGTTTTTCTTTTTGGATAATACCGTAAATACTTCTATGAAAATTTCGCTTGTAAAAGTAGCCCACCTGCATCGGCAAACCATTCAAAAAGCCTTTAGTGAGATTGAGTGCGATATGATTTTTTCGCATCCTAAACGTGTAAATTTCACTACAATACTGCTCTAATTCCGCATAATCTTCTTCCGGAACACGTTGCTCAGTCAAGGAACACAACACCACATTATGACGCTCCGACAAACCCCGAATTTGCCGATAAACCCGCAGTTTATCCCCCTTTTCGATAGGATATGGAAATCGTGATGTCAGTACAAGTATTTTCATAGTGCTTGCCACGTAGCGCGGTACTTCCAGTCCGCGTTTCCGTAGAACGATGCTTCCAGCTCGTTCCTTGTGAATGTAGAGCCAAACTAATGCGGCGCGGACTGGAAGTACCGCGCTACGTGGGGCTACGTTTTATAAAACTCCAACAATCGTGCTGCTATTTTTTTATTATCAAAATGTTCTTCAATGAAGGCTCGCGCTCGTGCGCCTATTTGTGGAAGCGCATCTGCATTGTCCATACAAAAGCTGATTTGTTGTACAAAATCCTCTGCGGTATCTGCTATCAAAATCTCTGTATCTGCTGCTGCATCAATACCTTCCAATCCGAGTGTCGTTGTAATCGTCACCCGCGAAAGT
This sequence comes from uncultured Saprospiraceae bacterium, assembly GCA_937967535.1. GTDB lineage: Bacteria > Bacteroidota > Bacteroidia > Chitinophagales > Saprospiraceae > JAHDEO01. The sequence continues at coordinate 2,531 of CALCMV010000135.1, read as the reverse complement.
GCCATACTTTCCAAGATTTTTACACGCATTCCGCTACCGGATAGCAAAGGTACAATCATTATCGGGTGTGCCGTAATAAATTCGCGGGCATCTTCCACTTCTCCATGAATGATGACGTTGGAGATTTCTTTCTTCAACCACTCATCGGGCGTATTACGCCCGGCGATGTGCAAGGTGATATTCGGATGCTTTTGGATGACTTTTTGCCATACATTCTCCAAAAACCACGTTAAACCCTCCAAGTTGGGCATCCAATCCAATGAACCGATGAAAGAGAGGGATTTTTGATTTTTGATTTTTGATTTTTGATTGGAGGGGGCTGGGGGGTGGACGGTGTTAGACTCGCTACTCGCTACTCGCCACTCGCCACTCCCATACTCGCTCATATCCAAGCCAATCGGCGTAGTATGTCCGGCTATAGTGCAGCCCATTTTTCGAAATTGTTGCAAGTCGCGATTGGTGATGGCGGCCATCATATCGTAGGCATTGAGGTGGTCAAGTTCAAATTTTTGGAGGCGATTGGCGAGTAGATTGACGTAGCATTTTTTTAATCCAAACGGGGTATTTTGGGCGATGCGTTGCCAGATTTCAGATTCTACATTATGCGAGCGCATGGCGATACGTGCCTGCGAATGAGCGCGTATGACAGGTACGTAAGGCGCGAGATAGAGGGTTTCCAATTGTACAATGTCGTATTTTTTTTGAGTTAATAATTTTATCAATTTCTCTGTATAATCTTCTGAAATATAACGAACTACATGGTAAGAGTCTTTTGTAAATAAATTCAAAAGCGCATCTTTCACCTTAATTCTATTATCCAAATCACTCAATACTATTTCGTCGTAATGGTTATAATCAGCAGGAATATCGTCGGGATTGATGTAGTGTTTGCTAGTGTTCATTGCCAGTAAATCCAATTCGCAACCCAAGTCGTGCAGCGCCTTACTGAGATAGGCGACGGCAATGGATTCGCCATCTTTGAGTGGATAAGGAAATTTTTTACACAGTTGTAGAATTTTCATCGTAAACGTAACCCAGACATTCCTGTCTGGTGTGAACATATCCAGACAAGAATGTCTGGGTTACGTGCAAAATTAGCGTTTTTTTCATGGAAAATTGCAGATGACAGGCATTTTCAAAATGCCTGTCATCTTTTGGTGTAAACCTTATGTTTTTACGTAATTTCGCGTGAATTTTTAAATTTAAAACGAGGCTAGACAGGCTGACCGCGAATACCGTAAAGGCGAATTTATTCGCCACGTAAGTAATAAGTTTAATTTGTAAAATTCTTATTTTTAGTTAATTGTAAATATAAATTACGCCAGACTTGGCGATTAAAATCGCCTTTACGAGTTCGCGGTCAGCCTGTAAAGCAGCCTGTACGGGATTATGTACAAAAATAAAAAAGTAGTCGTTGTGCTTCCGGCGTATAATGCCGGACTGACTTTGGAGCAAACTTACCGCGAAATTCCAATGGATTTGGTGGATGAAGTGATTCTGTGCGATGATGCGAGTAAGGATAATACAGTGGAGGTCGGGCGCGAGTTGGGTATTCGTCATATTATTCGGCATGAGCAAAATAAAGGTTATGGAGGTAATCAGAAGTCGCTGTACAACAAGGCTTTAGACTTGGGTGGTGATATTGTGATTATGCTGCATCCTGATTATCAATACACGCCAAAATTGATTCCTGCTATGGTCAATATCATTGGAGATGACTTGTATCCGGTGGTCTTAGGCTCGCGTATTTTGGGCAAAGGCGCATTGAAAGGCGGGATGCCTATTTACAAATATATCGCTAATCGTTTTTTGACTTTTACGCAGAATTTGTTGGTTAATTATAAATTGTCGGAGTACCATACGGGCTATCGGGCATTTAGCGGAGAGGTGTTGCGGACGATTAATTTTAATGCGAATAATGACGATTTTGTATTTGATAATGAAATGCTGTCGCAAATCATTTATGCAGGATTCGATATTGCGGAGGTGACTTGCCCGACAAAATATTTTGAGGAGGCATCTTCCATTAATTTCAAGCGAAGTGCGAAGTACGGAATGGGGGTGCTACGAGTGTCGATGGGGCATTTTTTTCAACGAATAGGCATTTCGAAGTTGAAAATGTATGAGAGGGGAGAGGGGAGAGGAGAGACGAGAGACGAGAGAAGAGAGAGGAGAGAGGGGAGAGATGTTGTGTGATTTTTGTTTTTTCAAAAAAAATAAATCATTAGTCTGAATAGCGGGTGCGATTCGTTTTTGTACCCATGCTCATTTTTAAATTTTATTCAATAATGGACGGCATTGGGCTTGAATTTGGGCTAAAACTCGTCTGACATTTTCAAAATCTACCGATGATCTTATATTTCCCGACAAAGTTTAAATGTCAGACGAGTTTTAGCCCAAATTCAGAAAAAATATCTCAGCCTAAATATAAATACATTTTTATTTTGAAAATATATTATTATCAAGTTAATTTAAAATTCGTAAAATATTGATAATCAAGAATATTAGTGGGTACAAAAACGAATCGCACC
>CALCMV010000134.1 GCA_937967535.1 uncultured Saprospiraceae bacterium | reverse complement strand
CCTCCATTTGTGACAGCCTTAATTGCATCTTCTACGTATTTTACGGTAACAGCAGAGGCATCTTTATGATTATTATCAATCGCGCCTGAATAAGCAACGACCATTTTGCCGCCATCGTTTTTGAGCAGATAGACTTCGGGCGTGCGTGTTGCGCCGAATACGGGGTAAAGTTTTTGTCCGTCATCAAATAAATAAGGGAATTTGAAGCCCTTCTCTGCGGCGCGTTTTTTCATATTGGGCATACTGTCTTCGGGTTTTACTTCGGGGTCATTCGGATTGATGGCGAGTACGGGATAGCCCTTAGCGGCAAAAGTATTGTGCAAGTCATTGATACGGTCTTCGTACATGACTGCATACGGGCAGTGATTGCAAGTGAAAATCAAAATCACGCCTTTATCATCCTCATAATCAGAGAGGGATACCATGTTGCCATCAATATTTTTCAATGAAAAATCTGCGACCTCATCGCCAATGTTGTAGCCTTTTTTTTGCGGCTTTGGTGCTACGTTGGTCGTTGATACGGTTTTGGCTTCGGTTTTTTCGCTTGTTTTTTCGGTTTGGGTAGTCGTGTTGGTGCTTTTGCAAGCTACTAATCCGATGACGAGTAATGTCATCAAAACATAATTAAGCGTTTTCATAATTTAAAATTATTTGATGTGAACGTAGCGTAATGCCTCCGGCTTGCGTAGCATTAGCTTTGCAGGTATTGCGCGAGGAACGGGCTGGAAGCACCGTTCTACGGAGCGCAAGCGAGACGCATTACGCTACGGTTTACAAAAATGATTTTACTATATTTTCAAGTTGTTGATAATCAAATTCTTGTTCGTAAAATTCGCGTTTATTTTTATTATAAAAAAGTGTAACAGGAATCGCGCCACTCCATTCGGGACTGACTTTGTCTATCCATGCGTTGTAGTCTGCATCATCCAATAAAATGACTTCTGATTGCAAATTATTTTTCTCAACAAAGGGAATGACTTTGCTTTCTAATTTGCGAAGGTCATCCAAAGAAACCAGCACGACTTCTACGTTTTTGTCTTTGTATTCCGCTTGAATTTGCTCGAAATACGGTAGCTCTTTGACGCAGGGTTTGCACCAAGTTGCCCAGAAATTGATGACGTATGTTTTGTCGTCTTTTACATGTAAATGATGTTCAAAATCGTCGAATTTTTCATACGTTTGAATTTCATTATTAACAGTTTTAGAGGGTGTTTCAGTGGTAATTTCAGGTGGAGAGACGGGCGATTCTTGTTGTGTATTAGAAACGCCGCATCCTGCCAAAATTAGCATTGCAGCCGCGAGCAGAACGGCTGTATTATTTTTTATTTGAAACATAATAATTATAACAGTTTTGAGGGTGTAATGTTATTCATTTTTTCAATAAAAATAAAATAAGTTTAAGTTAATTAACGATAAGAACTATTCTCAAATGACAGGCGTTTTGAACGTACTATGCAGCACTTTTTCCAACTATACAAATCATCTTTCGGCGGCTTATCGCGTAATGTATGGCTACTTTCGATAGTCATGCTTATCAATCGTAGCGGGACGATGGTTATTCCGTTTTTGGGAGTTTTTTTGACGCAGCAAGAAGGTTTTTCGATTATACAGACGGGCTATATTATGAGCTTTATTGGTCTGGGATCGGTCTTGGGTACTTATTTTGGGGGTCGGATTACGGATGCGAGTGGACATTATGGTGTGCAGTTTTGGTCGCTGCTGCTGTCGGGTATCGGTTTTTTGATGATGCCTTTTGTGGATGGTTTTTGGGCTTGGTGCGCGACGATTTTTATTGTAAATGCCATTGCAGATGCTTTTCGTCCGGCAAATCAGGCAGCGATTGGTTTTTATAGTAAGGAAGAAAACCGTACACGTTCTATGAGTTTGGTGCGATTAGCGATTAATTTGGGTTTTTCGGCAGGTCCGGCGGTTGGGGGTATTGTTGCGGTGGCATTTGGGTATGATTGGTTGTTTGTATTGGATGGGTTGACTTGTATTGGGGCGGCGTTTGTGTTTCGTTATTTTCTCCCGAATGATAGGAAAATTGCACAAGATAAAGCAGAGATACTTGACACACCAATCCTTGATACGCCAACATTCGCTGTTAAATCACCTTATCGTGACCCTTATTTTGTCTTGTTTGTCGTGAGCAATATGTGTATGGCGATTGCCTTTGTGCAGTTTATGATGGCATTGCCGATTTATTTTAAAGAAAGTTTGTCAATACAAGAAAATTGGATTGGTATTCTACTGGGTATCAATGGTTTTGTGATTGCAGTAATAGAAATGCCTTTTGTGTTTGCTTATGAACAAAAAGGGTATAAAAAATTACCAACAATTATACTTGGTACTGCTCTGATTGGCTTGTCTTACCTCATTATACCGACTACACATTTCGCAGGAATAGCAGTGGCGTGTATGGTATTGTTGACTATCGGCGAAATTATTAGTTTTCCCTTCTCGGCTACTTATGCCCTCAACAAAGCTGCACCCGAAAATCGTGGGGCATACATGGGCTTTTTTGGTATTTCGTGGTCGGCTGCCTTGATTATTTCTCCATTAATAACTTCTTGGTTAATAGAGAATTATGATTATACAGTGACTTGGTTGGTGATTGGAAGTTTGCCAATTATAGGAAGTATGGGAATGTATTATTTACATGTCAATGAATGATGTAGTGCGGCACTTCCAGTCCGCGTCTCGCGTATTTAGAGCCAAGCTAAGGTGGAACGGGCTGGAAGCACCATTCTACGGAACGCGGACTGGAAGTGCCGCGCTACGTTTCATTCATTGAAAATGATTACCTTTGCATAGAATGAGTCTAATTAAAAAGATATTTATCGCGCCGATTCGCTTTTATCAGGCGGTCATCTCACCACATTTGGGGCAAAATTGTCGGTATCAGCCGACTTGCTCACATTATATGGTGCAAGCGATTGAGGAATGGGGTGTGATTCGCGGGGTTTGGTTGGGCTTGAAACGTATTGGGCGTTGCCATCCGTGGGCAGGGCATGGACATGACCCTGTTCCGAAGCGGCAAGCCGACGGTGGACAGCAGACGGTAGACGGTGGACGGCGAACGGTGGACGGCAAACGGAGAAAGAAGAAAAAGTGATAATTTACTTATCTGCCAACACGCACCTCCTACTCCTAAAGGAGAGTCCGCCCACAAATGTTCTGATTATTTTTTGAATGACATACATCATTGTAGCATTATGATACGACCAAGACGAAATAGACGCACTGCTGCCATACGCGGCATGGTACGCGAGACACATATGACGACAGATAATCTGATTTATCCGCTTTTTTTGGTGGATGGAAAGGGCGTGAAAGATGAGATTAAATCATTGCCGGGAAATTTTCGTTGGTCATTGGATAAGTTGCTACCGGAAGTGGAGGAATGTATGGAATTGGGTTTGCGAAATTTTGTGGTATTCCCCGCTGTCCCCGAAGAATTGAAGGATAAAACCGCGACATATAGTTACGCTGACGATAATTTTTACTTGGAAGCGGCGCGTATTTTTAAAGAAAAATTCCCGGAAAGTACACTCATTAGCGATGTGGCAATGGATCCCTATAGTTCGGACGGACATGATGGATTGGTGGAAAATGGGCGTATTTTGAATGATGAAACCTTGCCCATTTTAGCGAAAATGTCGGTGGCACAAGCACAGGCGGGATTCGATATTATCGCACCGTCGGATATGATGGACGGGCGTGTGGGTGCAATACGCGAAGCT